>NZ_JBLZFY010000118.1:0-11059 GCF_050753365.1 Geminocystis sp. CENA526 | reverse complement strand
GTAAAATAAAAAATGACAACTAATTTTAGAAAAAATATTCTCGACACCCGCATATTGTGTCGCAATACATCCCACAGCTAAAGCAATCGATGCTCTTTGCGAAGTTGTTGTAAAGACAAGGTGTTAGGTATTAGGTATCAGGTAAAGAAATAATTATCATTAGCGAACTACTAAGTCAGGTATGATAATAGATTGGTAAGTTATTGTAAAAAATATGTCGAATATTATTAAACCAAAATTAATTATACATGGCGGAGCAGGTAGTTCTCTCAAGGGTAAGGGAGGATTAGAAGCCGTCAGAAAATCTTTACATGATATTGTTTCGGAAGTTTATCAACTATTGTTAGAGGGAAAAAGTGCTACGGAGGCGGTAATTAAAGGATGTGAGTTGTTAGAAAATAATCCTCGTTTCAATGCCGGTACTGGTTCTGTATTACAATCTGATGGACAAATTAGAATGAGTGCTTCTTTAATGGATGGAGAAAAACAGAAGTTTAGCGGTGTAATTAATGTTTCGAGGGTAAAAAATCCCATTCATTTAGCAGAAAAACTACAACTTGAGGACGATCGAGTCTTATCAGATTATGGTAGTGCAGAATTGTTAAGAGAGTTGAATTTTCCCATTTATGATCCTTTGACGGATTTGAGGTTACAGGAATGGATTGAGGAAAGAAAGGAGAATTTCACTAAAAAAATGGCAGGGGTAGTAGCCGAAAGTGAGGCTGGTAGAGGTACGATCGGGGTTGTAGCCTTAGATACTCAAGGAAGAATTAGCGCAGGTACTTCTACAGGGGGTAAAGGTTTAGAAAGAATTGGTAGAGTGAGCGATTCTGCTATGCCGGCGGGAAATTATGCCAATGCCTATGCAGGAGTTAGTTGTACTGGTATTGGGGAGGATATTATCGATGAGTGTTTAGCGGCGAAAGTGGTTATTCGTACCAGTGACGGTTTATCGTTACAAGAAGCCATGAAAAAATCTATCACGGAAGCCTTAGAAAATAAACGGGATTTAGGGGCGATTTCCCTCGATCGAAATGGTAATATTGTCTGGGGTAAAACCAGTGAAGTTTTATTAGCCGCTTTCCACGATGGAAAAAATATTGGTGATTGCTTAGAATGGGATAATGATGAACTTATCGGTTCGATCGATATTTTATGATTAAATGCGTTTTAGTTAAGTCTTAAAAGGTATCAGGTATCAGGTTGCAGGTATTAGGTTTAATTCAAACTCTTAATTTAGGGGTTGCTGAAAAAGTCTTTTGATGAAGAGAGGGAAAAGGGAAGAGTGAATAAGTTATAAAAATCAAGGTTTTGAGGCTTTGTATTGGCATATAATTACAAGGTTATTTTTAAGGAAATTTAGTAAAAATTGCTAAAACTGGACACTTTTTTAGTAATGTAGTTTGTCTAAACCCTTGATTTTAATAGACTTCTGATTTATTCAGCAAACCGGAATTAATCCCCAAAATTTTTTATCTAATCCTGCTTGTTTTAATCATTCATCTATTTTGTATCAATACTTATTCCATATTGTGCGCTCGAATTTAAACTAGGATTATCCAAATTTTGTAACCATGCCCACATTTGATCCCCATAGGAAAAATGCCACCATTCTCCTTGATGACGGCGAAACCCTGCATAAGTCATTATTTCTAATAGTATCTCTCGATTTTGGTGAAAAACTTTTTCTTGGGGAATAGTAGAGTTTTTGTAATAATCAGGATTCGATCGAGGCGATAATTCATCAATTTCTCCGCCCATATCAATATCTCTACCATTTTCATCGACTAAAGTTAAATCAATAGCAGAACCAGTACTATGGGGAGGTGGAGTTAAAGGGTTATCGCAAGGAATAGCCCAAATTTGATAAACTTCTTCGTAAATAGAGGCTTTTTCTTCGGCAGTGAGAATATTAATATCTAAAGATCGATCGACACAGATAGAATTGAAAGTATAGTCCACCATGAAATGCTGTACCCACACAGGGCGATAAGCGTCAAAAATTTTTATTTGCCAATGGGGTTGAATTTCCCTTAATTTTTCCCTTGCCGTTAATAGGCGATTCAAAACCCCAAGCCGTAGATAATAAGGGGATTTGCCATGATAATCTGCCCCTAATTTAACATAAGCAGGAGGATTTTCTAAAATAAATCGATCGTCTGGAATGGGAATTAAAGGCTCGTTACACTCTACTATAGATATGACCTGATAAGGTTTCATCAATCCTTCCTAAGTAAGTATTAACAGAAAACGGAGAGAGAGGGATTCGAACCCTCGGTGGAGCTATAAACCCCACAACTTCTTAGCAGGAAGCCGCTTTCAACCGCTCAGCCATCTCTCCAATGGACATTTACATATTATAACAGAAAATATTTATCTTTGGCAAGAAAAAATTAAAAATCACTAATGGGCATCTTTAAAAATACAGGCAGGATGCCTGTTATACCGTGATGAAATCATAATTTCTGGAGAAGTTTAATGAAATATGAAGAATTAAAACTATTCACTATTCACTATTCACTACTTATAGGCTTTAACGCATTCTGCCACTAAAGGGGCTACTTGATCAATATCTTTCCAACCTAGAATATTAGTTTCTTTTTTCTCTAAGTTTTTGTAACTACGGAAAAATTCGGCAATTTCGTCTAAGACATGGGGTGCTATATCTTTCATGGATTTAACGTGATCATAGCGTGGATCTTCGGCTGGTACACATAATATTTTCTCATCTCGATCGCCCCCGTCAATCATTTCTAACATACAAATAGGACGAGAAGCAATGACACAACCAGGGAAAGTAGGTTCATCCATCATTACCATACCATCTAAAGGATCGCCATCGTCTGCTAAGGTATTAGGTACAAAACCGTAATCATAGGGATATTTTACCGAAGAAAATAAGACTCGATCGAGGATAAAGGCATTCATATCCTTGTCAAATTCATATTTATTTTTGCAACCGCCGGGGATTTCGATTAAGACGTTAATGATACCTGCTTTGGGTTGTGCAGGAATACGAGATAAATCCATTTTTAATAGTTCCTTAACTTAAGTTAACAAATACGGTTAATATTTAACCATAAATTATGAACTTACGCATCAAATCAAGAATATAGAATTAAATTGAGATATATTAAACTTGATTTTAGCTTCTTTATTCTTTACCTAATTATTCAATTCTCTAAATTAGAAAAAGTATGTTGCCTTTTAATTGGGAAATCAATACAACTATTATTGCTGGAAGTTGTCTCTGGTGTTTAGCTTTATATATTAGTTTTGCTACCCTACGGGAATCAGTTATCGATGGTTTGTATCGTTGGTTTAATTTTGCTGAACGTTTCCTTTATACTTCAGATGCCGAATTTGAACGCACTCGTAAAGGTAGAGAATCTCAAAATGCTTTTTTTGCTTCACTGATGAGTATAATTCCTTTTTTGATTATGGGTATTTTATTTAATTGGTTCATCGATGTTATTCTTGGTAGAAATTGGTTAATTAGTATCGGAATCCTCGCTTGTATTTCTTGTGCAGTTTATGATTTAGGAAGACGAGACTCTCAACGATAATAGAGAATTAAGAATTAAGAATTAAGAATTAAGAATTAAGAATTGTTGTTAATTAATAACCTAGCGTGTAATAAATTACACGTCTAATAGAGTAACGTTCAATATAGCAATTTTCGTTATGGTGAGGTACAAAACTTATCGGTATTCGGGAATAGGGAATGGGCAATAGGCAATGGAAAGTTGTATAAAAAACTGTACCTCATCGTTTTAATAAACGCTATAAATTGAACTCTAAATTTTTGTTAAAAAATTACTAAATATTTACTATTAATTATTCATGAGATATTTTAATGAAAGTTTAGCGGTAAGTCAAAGGATATTAACAGAACTGATTAGAAGAAAAAGAAGTCTTATTTTCTGGTCTATATTTCCTATTTTTATCCTGATAATTAATAGTTATATCATTGCCGAAAGAGCAAAAATTACTACTGCTTTAGCGATGAAAATATCAGCTCCTTCTAGCTTGGTGGGTGCAGGTTTATTTTTTAGTTGTTTAGGAGGTACGATCGCAACTATTGTCTCAGAAAGGGAACAAAAAACCTTAAAAAGATTATTCATTTCTCCTCTCAATGGGGCTTCTTATTTTTTAGGAATTTTATTTTCCCATAGCTTTATTGGACTTTTACAAACTTTATTTGTTTATGGACTATTATTCATAGTTCTATACCTTAAAGAAATGTCTATTTCAGGCTCTATTTTTTTAGGTCTAATTGTGATTATTTTAAGTATCATAAGTTATGTGGGAGTTGGCTTTATCTTGGGAACTCAACTAGCTAAAAGAACCGAAGATGTGAATACGATCGTGGCAACTTTTGGCGTACCTTTATTAATTATAGGAGGCACTTTTTTTCCTAGTTCTTTATTTCCCGAAAAACTCTTAGAAATTGCTCAATTTAATCCTATATTTCACATGAATGAAGCCTTAATTGCCCTTTGGGGGAGAGCAAAATCTTTTGAGGATATTCAAGGACATTTTTTCTTTTTATTAATCTTTTCTATTGTTATGATTTTTCTCGGTTGGTGGTGTTATGAGAGAATGATTACCAGAGAGAAAACCCTTTAAATTACGCTGAGAAGAACTATATAGCAATTTTAAATGTAGGGCGATGCACCGCCCACCAATAACTACAAATAGTGTTAAATTTTTAGAGAAATAGTTATTTAATGTAACTTTTATTAAAATCAAATCTCACAATTATAATTCAATTTATTAAATAGTTATTTCAAACCAATGAAAATTCTAATTAGTAACGATGATGGCATTTTTGCCCAAGGCATACGCACTTTAGCCAATACGATCGAATCTCAGGGACATCAAGTTACAGTAGTAGCACCAGATAGAGAACGATCGGCAACAGGGCATGGTTTAACCCTTCATCAACCTATAAGAGTCCAAAAAATTGAAGGGGTTTTCAATCCTGCCGTCAGGGTTTGGTCATGTTCGGGAACGCCCTCAGACTGTGTTAAACTGGCTTTGAGTGCCATTTTAGAAGAAGCACCAGATTTTGTTTTATCGGGAATTAATCATGGTTCAAATTTAGGTACAGATATATTATATTCGGGTACAGTGTCGGCGGCTATGGAAGGTTCGATCGATGGTATAACTAGCATAGCCTTTAGTTTAGCCAGTTTTACCCTGCAAGAATTTCAACCTGCGGCTAATTTTGCCGTCAAACTCATTCAGCAATTAAGTGAAAATCCCTTACCTGAAGCAACTTTACTCAATGTGAATATTCCTCCCGTTACCGAAAATCAAATCAAAGGCGTAAAAATCACCCGTCAAGGCATTAGACGCTATATCGAAAATTTCCAAGAAAGATTTGATCCCAGAGGAAAAAGTTACTATTGGTTAGCAGGAGAGTTAGTGGAAGAATTGAATCAACCAGAACATATATACTTACCTCCTGATTTAGCCACCGATGTCCAAGCTATTAAGGAAAATTATATAACTATAACTCCATTACAATACAATTTAACCGATGTGGTAAGTGTTCAAAGGTTAAAAGATTTTAGTGAAGAAAGAAAATCATAAAAGTCACTGTGAGGAAACAAAACAATGTCTATCAACTTTAATTTTTGCAACAAGTTCCTTATTTTGGATCAACTCAAGTAAAATTGAGAAAAGAATTTTAGATACAATCTTATTAAAACTTATTAAAATCAATGTCATTTTTACCAAAATATCGACCTGAAAAATTATCTTTAGGCTTCCTAGAAGAAGAAGTTTTAGAGATTATTTGGGATTTAGGTTCAGCTAGTGCTAAAGATATTCATGAAAGAATTTTAGCAGACCCAGAACGAGAATTAGCTTATGCTTCTGTCATGACAGTTTTACAAAGACTGACGAAAAAAGGTTGGTTAAAATATGTTAAGAAAAGTCGTTGTTTTTATTGGACTCCTCTCATTTCTAAAGAACAAGCTAAAGCGATTAAATCTTACGAACAATTAAACAATTTTTTAGCTATTAGTAATCCTGATGTGGTGGCTTCTTTTGCTGATAGTCTTGACACCGCTAGTGTAGAACAAATACAGGCGATCGCCGATCGATTAACTCAAATTCGTCAACAAAGAGGAGAAGATAAATAATATGCACTTTATACTCATTTTTACCGCTTTATTCATTGCCTATACCGTTCGATCGATTAGTACTTTTAAACAAGTTAAATATCAAAAAAAATGGGGCTTATCTTTGTTTTTATTTACCTTTCCACCCCTATTATTATTAATGACTTGTTTAACGGTTTTTTTAATGGGTTATCATGGGGAAATGTGGGGAATAAAAGCCAGTAAATTTAGTTATTATTTAGCAGAAGGTTTTGTTATTTTTGCCATTTTTACCCTGCTAAAAACTGTCTGGAATTTTCATCAATTATCATTATTAGTCAAAGAATATCCCTTAGTAAATATTAACGGTGAAGACATCAAAATTATTGATACACCTTTCCCTTATGCGGCTCAAGTGGGTTTTTGGGATTCTCAATTAGTCCTCAGTCAAGGGTTAATTAAGCTATTATCTCCCGAACATTTAAAGGCAGTAATTGCCCATGAAAACGCTCACAAAATGAATAAAGACCCATTCTTTTTCTTTTGGTTATCTTATTTAGAAAGACTAACTTTTTGGCTTCCTAATAATCAAAATTTATGGAATAATTTACTACTTTTACGAGAGTTAAGAGCCGATAAAATTGCTTCTAAAAGTGTCGATTTTTTACTCATCGCAGAAGCATTATTAACGGTTACTAATGCCTCGATCGAACTGGAAAAACCCCTTAAATTTAATTGGGAATGTCCTTTTACTAATTGCCGTTTAGAAGAAAGAATCGATAACTTATTGACAGAATCTGATGAATCTAATAACTTTAAATGGTGGCAAATAATCTGGTTATTTTTAGTCTTTATTCCTTGGATTTTTTATCCTTTTCATAATCCTTGTTAAAAAAATTGGTTCTTCTACTTTGAGTATGATAAATTATGTCTAAAAAATGTATCAGGTATCGGGGTAACAGGTATTAGGTTAAATTCAAACTGTTAATGTATAATAATTACATTTTTAAAATAATCAAAGCTATAGGTGATAAAGTTTATATTAATTATTTTCTATTAATTTGGCATAACTACTGTAGAAGAGCCAAAAAATTTGAATTTTAGCTTAAATGAAAACTGTATTTTTCGATTCTCTGTTGCCTTTTTGAGCAGGGTTTTTAAACAAGGGTGATGAAAAAATTTTGCCATGGGGAAGAAAGAAGCAACTCGGTGTCATTATGAGATGATAAAATAATCACTAAAAACTCCATTCAATATCTATGAGTCAATATATTACCATTACAGTCAACGGAGAGCAAAAAACTTGTCCTTCTCATCTTCCATTACCTGATTTATTGCAATCCTTCGGTTTTAACCCTCGTTTAATCGCTTTAGAATACAACGGCGAAATTCTCCATCGTCAATATTGGGATTCTACCACAATTAAAGAACTCGATCGATTGGAAATAGTTACTATAGTAGGTGGTGGATAGTCAGCTAAATTTTAAATTAATACGCATCTAAGTTTACCGATGGAGGTGGAAAAATTGAGAAAACCACACTTTTTATTTTCGGTTTACCGTCTTCTAATACTAATAAATTTGTGACATTATAAAAATAACAAACAAAGTTAAATAAATAATCATTACGTTAGTTATTAGGAGGCAATAAATTATGTCTTTAGTTCGTTTTTATCCTTTATCTGATATTAACTCTTTACATCGTCAAATGAATCGACTTTTTGATGAAATTACCTCTTGGGATAATCCTAATAATACTTTATTAAAACCCTCGATCGAACTATTTGATCAGGATAATAGTTTAGTATTAAAGGTATTAGTACCGGGTATTAACAAAAAAGATATTGATATTAGTGTCACCCGTGAAACAGTTAAAATCAGTGGTGAATATCGTCATCAAGAAGAAAATAAAGATAACGGTTATTATGTTTCTGAGTTTAATTATGGCAAATTTGAACGCACAGTTAATTTGCCCGTTGTCATTCAAAATGAAAAAGTAACCGCAGATTATTCCGATGGTATTTTAACCCTTAACTTGCCTAAAGTTGAAGAAGTGAAAAATAAAGTATTTAAAATTAATTTAGGAGAAGAAAAACAATCTTCCTTAGAAGCACAAGCCGATAACAATTAACAATTAACAATTAACAATTAACAATTAACAATTAACAATTAAGAACTAAGAACTAATTTTCTTCTATTCCTCTCCTCTAGTCTCCTAGTCTTCCCAGTCTTACCTTCATCAGTAAATGTAAATTCGTTTTAGCTTAAGAATTTGCTCTCCCCTAGCTTTGTTTAACGGGAGAATTTCTTTTCAATTTCTGACGAATGATTTAGGATTACTATAGATTATTATTTTTTATTTTAAAAACTCTTAGCTATAAAAATTACATATTATGCTCATCAGAAAAAATTTAAGGATTTTTTAATATTTCCTCGTCAATATAGCCAAATTTTTGTTACATTGAATTTAATAATTCGTAATAGTTGAGCAAGATATGCTATTAACAACAGAAAAAACTGCCTTATCCAAGATCGATCGAGAGCAGGATACCGTAAAATTAAGATTAGTATGGGAGAAGATAGATAATTTTAGTTGTCCTCACGATTATAACTTTCATTTACATACCAATTGTTCTGATGGACAATTAGCACCAGAATCATTAGTTGAACAAGCCTTAGCCATAGGTTTACGGGGATTTGCCATTACCGATCATCATAGCGTTAATGGTTTCTATCGTGCTAGAAATTATTTGACAAAACAGTCTCATCATAATCTTTTACCCCATTTATGGACGGGCATTGAAATTACTTCTGACTTAAATGGTACAAATGTTCATATTTTAGGTTATGGATTTAATCCAGAAGCCAAGTGTTTACAAAAGTATCTAACAGGAGAAGCCCCCTTCGGAAAAGATGCTCAAGCTAAAAGAGTTATTAATGCCCTTCACGAAGCAGGAGGATTAGTTGTTTTAGCCCATCCTGCCCGTTATCGCCGTAGTGCTAAGGAATTAATCCCTGAAGCCTCAGAATTAGGCATTGATGGAGTGGAAACTTATTACGCCTATGGTAATCCTAACCCTTGGTTGCCTAGTGAAATTCAAACTCCTATGATTAAAAGTCTAGCTCGACAATATCATTTATACACCACCTGCGGTACTGATACCCATGGTAGTAATATTTTAGTGCGTCTATAGGTTGTGGAAAAATCAAATTTATCTCAAGAGTCGATCGTTCGATCGAACTCAGATTATGATTGTGTTAACATTTTAATTATTTATCTCCATGAATACGATCGATCTAGTTGCTGAAAAAATGCAATATTTACCTCCAGAAAAACAAGAAAAAATTTTAAATTTTGCCTACTCACTTATGTACATTCAAAGTATAATCTTTAATACATCGTAATTTATAAGAAGAAATTGAAATAATGCAACGGAAATTGTAACTACCTACGTTAGGAAAATTTAAACTAAAAGGATATTTTCTCCATTCAACAATTGAGTCAGAATTTCTAAAATATTTCTTCCCTGTTTTCTTGCTGTTGATATTACCGAACGAATTAAGGCAAAATTTTGCCCACCTTCCATCGTCCGAAAACTTCCTGAGATTTTTTGCTTACATTTCATCATTCTTATATCTCTTTCGGCTTGGTTATTGGTAAATGGTACTTCCTCTTGTGTTAAAAATCTTAAGACATCTTCTCTATCCTTACTTAATCTGATTAATAAGTTATGTCCCGTTCGCCTCTTTTTCCTCCCTCGATTACTTGAGGATACTAATTCTGGTAACGATTGATGATATTCCAATCCTCTTTCTACGATTGAATCATACACTTTTTCTACTCTCTCGATTATCTCTAATGGTATTTTTCCCCCGTTATTATGCTTATATTTATTCGCCAATAATAATAATTTACTCATGGAGTTCGCCCAAGATTCTTTTTCTATTTCCATTAGGGCTTTTAATTCTCTTAAATGGTGTGCATTACATAAACCATGTTCCACTCCTTCTAGTTGATAATAAGAAGCGAAGTGATCATGGATAACCACTCCTTTCAATCCACTTAACTCATCGATATTTTTTCTCTTGTGTGATACTCTGTACCATGTTTCTTCTGATGTTGACACTACATGCAACCAATGATTTTTACCTTTGATTCTCATCCCCGTCTCGTCCAAATGTTTTACTCTGGCGGTTTCAATTTTCTCTTTTATTTGTCCCACCAATGGCACTGCTAAGTGTGCCATCGATTCGTTGATGTTAGCAAGAGTTTTTATTTATTCCCTTGATAGTTTCATCATACCAAGACCAAAATTCAATTTCTGACTCATAATTCTTTAATTGTCGATCAATTAAGATTGCTTTTTCTAAGCAACGGTTTAATCCTAAGATTGTATAGTTTTCACCAGTAGTATATTTACTTCTTGATTTATTTTTAGTTTTGAATTGAAAATATAATCTTTTACCCTCAACTAATACAGATATTCCTTTTGGCATTTGACTTTTGATTAATTTGAAATAATCAATAATTTCTTGATAACCCTTATACTCTGTATTTTGTTTCTTGCTCATTTCTTGCTCATTTTGATTGAAAGGCTATTAAATATGGACTTTAAAACAATATTCACTGTCATAATCAATGGCTAAAAGTATAACAAAAATATAATTAATTTGAGTTCGAGTCTCGCTCCGCCCACTCTCTACACCCCTTATCCCATTATCGTTTTAACAACTTTCATCTATACTTAATCAAACATCTTCAATTATTTTTCAACAATTTAAGATAAATTTTGACTAGAAACATTTTGCTTATATTGTCACCAAATGCTAAGAAAATTTACAACAACTTCGCAAAGAGCATCGATTGCTTTAGCTGTGGGATGTATTGCGACACAATATGCGGGTGTCGAGAATATTTTTTCTAAAATTAGTTGTCATTTTTTATTTTAC
>NZ_JBLZFY010000117.1:0-11167 GCF_050753365.1 Geminocystis sp. CENA526 | reverse complement strand
CTGAAACCTGACACCTCCAATCAACAACTAATTCTATTTTTGCGTAACATCAGTTAATAATTTTAGTGATAATTAACAATTAAAATGCTTTATTGGTTAATGAAATCTGAACCACAAGTATATAGTATAGAAGACTTAAAACAAGAAAATACCACTATTTGGGATGGTGTCAGAAACTATCAAGCCAGAAACTATTTAAAACAAATGCAAATAGGAGATATAGCCTTTTTTTATCACTCTAATTGCAAAAATATTGGTATTATTGGCTTAATGAAAATTGTCGAGACTAATGTATTCGATCGAACCCAATTTGACACAAAAAGCCCTTATTTTGATGAAAAAGCCACAGAAAACAAGCCCCGTTGGCATACAGTTAAAGTACAATTCAAAGAAAAATTTGAGGAAATAATAAGTTTAAATACTTTAAAACAACAATTCACAGAAGAAGAATTATTAGTAGTCAAAAAAGGCAACCGTTTATCAGTCATACCCGTACCAGAAAACACCGCCCAAAAAATTCTTTTAATGAGCAGTAAATAAACCCTAATTATCATAATCGCTTTAGCAGATTTAAGCTATTAGCTTCGTCAATTTATGCGAAGCGAGTTAACTATTTTTTATGTATAGGTAGTAATTTCTAAAACTTTACCTAACATTGCGATCGTCATAATATCATCTCGAATGACACCCTGCACTTGTACCTTTAACCCATCTTGAAGAATCTCTTGGGGGGGTTGATATAACTCATAGACTTCTCCTGTATCGCTCACTAAAGTCCATGCGCCAACGCCAATACTTTGATATTTGATTTCGCCCTTGATATTCATAAAACCTCTAAAATAACAATAACAGTAGTCCGAGATTGACCCGCTTTTATTACTTCCTATCCTAAGTGAGAATGCTCGAAGTTGCACTAAATTCCTGTGAATTAGTTCCCTTACTCCCTGCTTCGCTGTATATTAGGAAATTCAAGACTTGGTACTGACTACTGCTATTATTATTGATATTCACGAAAACGGAAACGTAACCTACCGTAAACAGCTTATTTAACCTCCTATAACTTCTTTTTCCTTACCTAAACCGATACTTTATAGAGTTGCACTGAAATATTGATCTACCTGATAAACTATGATCCTTTAGACCTATCTTGTTCAGTTCCATCGCTCTCTGTTGATAGCTTAGGAAATTTGAAACAGAAAACTAACTGCTGTTTCGGTAATCGAGAGACAGATAACACGTATCTTTTTCAGCCTTTTCACCTCGCTTTTTCAATAGAGTTTACACTAGCTGTTTCGTCAATCGAAAGAAGTTTTTAATTAACTTATTTAACTTCTATATTTATAAGATAACAATATTTTCTCAGAAAAGGAAGGTAAATTTACAAAACTTTACATTTATCCAAATTTGAACCTAAAGACATGAAAAATTTAAAAGGAAAAATAGAGAAGAATAGATGATAAAGGCATCATTAATGAGAAAAACCTTATTAAAATTGAGATAATTTGATTTTACCTTTTCCGACAACTTTGTAAATTAGTTTTTGATAACAGTAAGTAAATCTACCTGTTTTTCCAATAAACAACAATGACCACTATCAGGAAGTAGATTAATATTAGAGTTAGTAAAAATATTGTGTAGTCTTGTCGCTTCTTCAAAAGAAGGTAATAATTTATCCTCTCCTGAAGCAATAATTAGGACTTCATTTTTGTATTGATTTAATTTGTCTTGATTAACAAAAAATTTTTCTAACAAATTGATGCGCCATGATACAATGGAGGGGGGGAGCGATGCCATAACCGCTAAAAGTCTTCGTCTTTCCCTGAAATTAAGGGCTTCGAGCTTTGCAAGAAAAGGTAATAAGATTAAAGTGGAGCTTTTATAGACAAAATCGGGCATAACTTGGGTGATATAACTACCTAAATTTAACCAAGGGCGTTGATAAAAAGCTGAAGCGGAGTTGATTAAAATAACTTTAGTCAGTGGGGTAGAGAGATTTTCCATTAACTTCATAGCTAAACAAGCGCCAAAGGATTCGCCACAAAGATATATTTCCTTATCTTGTTTGAGAAGGGGTGAAATAAGAGTTATTAATTGTTGAGTTAAGTCTTGCCATTGAATACCATAGTAAGGAGGAAGGGCAACACAACGAACATCAAAATTATTCCAAATTTCTCTTTGATTTCGCAGGAGTTTGCCACTACCATCCATACCGGGGAGGTAGATAAAAAGGGGTTTATGGTTATTGGTGGTTTTATGGGGTAGAAATATCAAGGTTTTAATAACAATTAACGATTAACAATTATCTACTATCCACTATCCACTATTTACTATTCATTATTCACTTATTTTACTAATTATGGTCGCACTCTCTATTTGTAATTAAGAATTGATGATGAGTTATAGGATAAGATTTTGAATTGTGGATATTTGCCACGCTATCTTAATTTTTATATTTATTGACGAATTGTTATAGAAAATGACTAAATTTGTATTTGTGACTGGCGGTGTGGTTTCCAGTATCGGAAAAGGGATTGTGGCGGCTAGTTTGGGGCGTTTGTTAAAATCTCGCAATTACTCAGTTTCGATCGTGAAGTTAGATCCTTATATTAACGTAGATCCGGGGACAATGAGTCCTTATCAACATGGAGAAGTTTTTGTTACCGATGATGGTGCGGAAACTGACTTAGATTTAGGGCATTATGAACGTTTTACCGATACTTCCAGTTCTAGGCTTAATAGTGTCACCACTGGCTCAATTTATCAAGCGGTAATCAACAAAGAAAGGCGAGGCATTTATCAGGGTGCAACGGTGCAAGTTATTCCCCATATCACCAATGAAATTAAAGAAAGAATCCATCGAGTCGCTAAAAATAATAGCCCTGATGTGGTAATCACCGAAATTGGTGGTACTGTGGGAGATATTGAGTCTTTACCCTTCCTTGAGGCGATTCGTCAATTTCGCAAGGATGTGGGGCGCGATAATGTGCTTTATCTGCACGTTACCCTTATCCCTTGGATTTCTGTGGCAGGAGAATTAAAAACGAAGCCAACTCAACATTCTGTTAAAGAACTTCGATCGCTCGGTATTCAACCAGATGTGTTAGTATGTCGTTGTCATACCACTATCCCCCATAATATCAAAGAAAAAATAGCAGGATTTTGTGATGTGCCTAGTGAAGCGGTTATTACTTCTTCGGATGCGAGTAGTATTTACGAAGTTCCTTTGATTTTAGAAAAAGAAGGATTAGCAGAGCAAGTATTGCAGTTGTTGCGTTTAGAAAATCGATCGCCTGATTTGCAAAAATGGGAAAGTTTAGTGAGTAAAATGCAACATCCTGAGCATAAACTGAAAATTTCGATCGTGGGTAAATATATTAAACTCAGCGATGCTTATTTGTCAGTAGTAGAAGCGTTAACCCATGCTGGTATTCATTCTCAAGCTGAAATCGAGTTAATTTGGGTGGATGCCGAAGATATTGAAACCCATGGGGCGGATAAATACTTAAAAGATGTCAATGGTATTTTAGTACCGGGAGGCTTTGGAAATCGAGGAGTTGACGGGAAAGTCAAAGCCATTGAATACGCAAGAGAAAATCAAATTCCCTTCTTGGGGTTATGTTTAGGGATGCAGTGCAGTGTTATCGAGTGGGCAAGAAATACAGCACAATTAGAAAGGGCAAATAGTGCCGAATTTGACGAAGAAACCCCTCACCCTGTGATTAACTTATTACCTGAACAAGAAGACGTGGTGGACTTAGGTGGTACAATGCGTTTAGGAGTCTATCCTTGCCGTTTAGTGCCTGATACCCTCGCTCATTCCTTGTACCAAGATGAGGTAATTTATGAGCGTCATCGTCATCGCTACGAATTTAATAATGGTTATCGTCAGCAATTTCAGGAAACAGGCTATCAAATCAGTGGCACATCTCCCGATGGAAGATTAGTGGAAATTGTCGAATTACCGAATCATCCTTTTTTCCTTGCTACGCAATTTCATCCTGAGTTTAAATCCCGCCCTAGTCAACCTCATCCTTTATTTTTGGGGTTTATTAAAGCCTGTCTCGGTAATTAGGTGTTGTCTCATAGTATTTTGATGAAGAGAGGGAAGAGGGAAAAGGGAAAAGGGAAGAGTTAATAATGAATAATTGTTAATTTATAATCCATTATTTTCTGGTTTTTGTTGGGTTTCGTTTTCTCAACCCAACCTACAAATTAATTCATTTTTTGTTGATTCAAACACAATTCTCGAAAATGATCTCCTCGATGTTCAAAGCTACGATATTGATCAAAACTAGCACAAGCTGGAGAAAGTAACACTACTTTGGCTTTTGTTTCTTCGGCTAATTGTTTCCCTCTGAATACGGCTTTTTCCATGTCGTTGACTATCTCATAGTTTTTAAAGCCTTTTATTTCTAATCTTTCGGCAAATAATGAGGATGCTTCACCAATTAACAACACAGACACACATTTTTCTTTGATTTTGTTTATCCACGCTGTGTCATCTCCTTCTTTGGCTTCCCCTCCTGCAATGAGAATAACGGGAGATGCTACTGAGTCTAACCCTACTTCGGCGGCATCATAGTTAGTGGCTTTACTATCATTGATATAATCCACCCCGTTGATGGTGGTAATTAATTCTAAACGGTGAGATACTCCTGTAAAAGATGATATTGTTTCCACGATCGAACTCTTACTTACTCCTGCAAGTCTAGCGGCGGCGGTTGCCATTAAAACATTTTGTAAATTGTGTTTTCCTACCATTTTAAACAGGGAAATAGGTGCAATTAATTCCTTAAAAGCGACTATCCAAGAGTCTTCTAAATAGACTCCTTTTTCTATATCTCCTAATAAAAATTCTTTGCCTTGAATACTTGTCCAATATACGTTTTTCCAGTCTAAATTTAAACCTAAATTATGTAAATATGGATCATCTCCATTTAAAATTTTAGATGTCGATCGTTGCAATAAAGTTGCTTTAATAAGATGATAATTTTCGAGGGTTTTATGTCTTGCTAAATGATCAGGTGTGAAGGTTGTCCATACTCCAATTTTAGGGGATAATTCGATCGAAGACTCAATTTGATAACTACTAATTTCTGCTACTACCCATTCAGGAGGATTATTTAAGGCAGATAAGGCTAATTCACAAGCCGCATAACCGATATTGCCACAGGCGCTCGTATTGATACCTCCCGTTTTTAACATAGCTTCAATTAGGGCAGTCGTAGTGGTTTTGCCGTTTGTACCAGTCACGCCAATCCAAGGAGAAGATTTGAGATATTGCCAAGCCAACTCCATTTCCCCGATGGTTTTAATGCCTTGTTGACGGGCGGTTACTAATAATGGTATATCCCAAGGCACTCCGGGGCTAACTACAATTAAATTGGGCTTATTTTGCTCATTTAGGGGCATATTTTGTCCTAACTTGACGGTTATGCCCTCCTGTGCCAGATTTTCTCTAATTTTCTCTAAGGCTTCGGAGTTTGAACTGTCATAGATAGTGACTTGATGATTTTCTGTTTTTAAAATTCGTGCGGCGGCGATGCCAGATTTTCCTAAACCAATGATATTAACGTTGCCCATTTATTTATAATTTTTTTTAATAATTATCTATTTGTAAAAGTTAACTAATCAATTTTAATTGTTTATCTGTTTTTTCTTCTCTTTTTTTGCCAAGTTTTCCTAGCTTCTTTATACCATTTTTTCACTCTTAAATCTAAAGAAAATCCCCTTCTAGTTTGAATAATTATTGTACCACTAACTCGATCGTGAAAAGTTTGATTATATTCATCATCGGTTAAAGCCGTTACCCCGTCAATAATTAGGGGAGTACAAAACAAAGCCATGAGCAAAAAATCAGCAAAATTGACTTTCAAACCGATCATGGTGAGAAATGCGACAATGGCAATAATACCTTCTCGTTTTGTTAAAGCTAGAATTTGAGGAAGACGTTTGAGACGAGCATCGGTAATTTTTAAATCCATCGCCCAACGTCCTAAACTTTGTCCTTTGTTTTTATCGACTATAACGACTCGTAAAATGAACCATAGCAAAGAGAAAATGAGAAATTCTAAGAAAATGTTGGTTACAAGGGAGGATATTATCCAAACTGTCACAAAATCAATTAAAAAAGCATAAGCCCTTCGATCGAACGGTGCTTTAGGCGATCGACGATACTGGATTTCTTCGCTATACATGATCGGGGATTCAATATTTTTTGCCAATTATGGGATTATCTGTTATTATAAATGAAAAGGTATTCGTGGGAGTCTGTAAATATGCCAAGATTAAAACGTTGGGAATCCCCTAGAAGGGAAGGAAGAAACGATAAAGGAAAAGGAGGCACAGCCAAGAAAAAACAATGGCAAAAACGTCTCAAAATGTTAAAAAGTAAGCTCAAAAATAACAACAGTGGGGAAGTTAAAAACTTCCCTTTTTTTATGGCTCAATTATTCATAATAAGGGTATTTATTCTGTCATTGCGAGGCACGAAGCAATCTTAATAAAATTGTCATGGAGATTATGAGTTTTAACTTTTTCAAGGTTGAATATTATTCCCATCGTACTAACTAATAACTTAATTACTTTCCGCTTGTTGAATAGTTTTAATAATCATAATATTTAATTAATTTTAATTTTTTTGTTGAAGTTTAATTAACCACTTTTCCGATGACAATTATACAAGGAGATAAAGAAATATTTGCAGTTTTTTCGACAATATTATTCAATGTACCTTTCCAAATTTGTTGCTGTGGATTTCCGCCGTTTTTAATAATGGCAATGGGATAATCGATCGATCGACCATACTCCTGTAATTTTTGAGTGATGACGGGAAGATTTTTTCCTCCCATGAGAATAACGAGAGTATCAACTTGACTTAATATTGACCAATTGAGTATATTCGGATCATGTCCTGTGAGAATAGTTAAACAACGACTATCATCCTTTTCTGTGAGCATGATATTAGCCCATAAAGGCACAGCAAGGGCGGAAGAAATACCGGGGATAAGCTCAATATCTGTATTAAGATGACTTAAAGCCTCTAATTCTGGGTTAATACGCCCAAAAATTGCAGGATCACCGCATTTAAGACGAATAACGGTATGATATTCTTGGGCATACTTGACTAATAAATCATTGATGCTGGTTTGAGAAGTACTGACTTTACCGCCTCTTTTGCCTACACAAATCTTGACACATTCATCAGAAGCGATGTCGAGAATTTCCTTTTCAATTAAGGCATCATAAATAATAACCTGCGCCTGAGAGATAATTCGATAACCTTTAACGGTAAGATAGTCAACTCCGCCAATTCCTGCACCAATAAAATAAACCGTCATCTAATGAATTAAGAATTAAGAATTAAGAATTAAGAATTAAGAATTAAGAATTAAAAAAGCCCGAATTATTAATTAGACTTCTGGTAAAAAGATTTTTAATTGGTTTGTAGTGAGGGCTTCAGCCCTTGTTGTGCTAATTAAATGAGTTTGTTTGCAAAACATTTTGTTACAAAAATTTGATAAAATCAACAATGTGTGGGTAAACGATAACTTTAGGTAATATCTCATACCTCGCTAAGAAATAAATTTCATGGCTAACAGCTACCGTCTGCTAAAGCGACTCAAATAAAAAAAATCAGAAAAGTAATTGTGATTGCGAGATACTATCAACAATCTCGAAACTTTATATTATTTAAAATAAAGTCGGTTTTATTAACTAATCACTAATCACTATTCACTAATCACTATTCACTATTCACTATTCACTATTCACTATTCACTATTCACTATTCACTAATTAATATTTGGTGCTTTTAATGCCACAAATTGTGTTTTATTGTCCGCAACTTGTAAACTAGGTACGGAATGACGTAATAATGCCGTCAATTTTTGGGTACTAGCATCATAAATTTGGGTGACGATTTTAGGATATAATCCAATACCGATAATAGGAATGAGAAGACAAGCTATAATAAATACTTCCCTAGGCTCGGCATCGACTAATTTGGTATGAGAAACTAATTCTTTGTTTTCTTCTCCGTATAATATCTCCCTCAACATGGATAACAGATAAATGGGAGTTAAGATGACACCCACGGCGGCGAGGGATACCATTATCAATTTAAAGGTGAAGCTATAAGCGTCACTGGTGGCAAAGCCGATAAATACCATCAATTCTGCGACAAATCCACTCATCCCGGGTAAGGCAAGAGAAGCCATAGAGCAAGTTGTCCACATTGCGAATATCTTTTTCATCTGTTTGCCTATTCCCCCCATTTCGTCTAACATCAAGGTATGGGTTCGATCGTACGTTGCACCTACCATAAAGAATAGACTAGCACCGATTAAACCGTGAGAAATCATCTGTAACATTGCTCCACTCATCCCAATATCGGTAAAAGAAGCAATACCAATCAAGACAAATCCCATGTGAGAGATAGAAGAATAGGCAATTTTGCGTTTCAGGTTGCGTTGGGCAAAGGAAGTAAAGGCTGCATAAATAATGTTTACTACCCCCAAAATAATTAAAATTGGAGCAAAAGTAGCATGGGCATCGGGCAACATTCCTGCATTCATCCTAATTAACGCATAGCCTCCCATTTTTAACAAAATCCCTGCTAGTAACATATGGGCTGGGGCAGTAGCTTCTCCGTGTGCGTCTGGTAGCCATGTATGAAGAGGAAAAATGGGCAATTTCACACCGTAGGCAATTAATAAACCACCGTATAATAGTAATTGTAGGTTAAATCCGAAATCTTTTTGTGCGATCGAAACCATATCAAAAGTAACGGTATCACCATAGAAAGCCATCGTTAGCGCCGCTACAAGGATGAATAACGAGCCTCCAGCAGTGTAAAGGATAAATTTAGTCGCCGCATACAGTCGCCGTTTACCGCCCCATATAGACAGGATAAGATAAACAGGTACTAATTCTAATTCCCACACAAGGAAGAAAAGTAGCATATCTTGTACAGCAAACACAGCAATTTGTCCGCCATACATTGCTAACATGAGGAAATAAAAGAATTTAGGCTTTAAACTGACAGGCCAAGCCGCTAAAATAGCTAAAGTAGTGATGAAACCCGTGAGTAAAATTAAGGGCATGGATAAACCATCAGCACCTACAGACCATTTTAGATCAAGATCGGCAACCCATGTATAACTTTCTACTAATTGTAAATCAGGGTTATTGAAGTCGTAGCCTTGATAAAAAGCATAGACAATCAACACGAAATCAATTAAGGCAACGCTTAAGGCATACCATCTAACATTTTTACCATCTTTATCAGGAATAATGAAGACAAATAAAGAGGCAATAATAGGAAAAAGAATAATAGTTGTTAACCAAGGAAAATTTGTTAAATCCATTTGTAAGTAAGTTGCTATATAAATGCTTATTAGTCATCTATGATTTTTCAATTAGTCATAGATTTGTCTCAATGACTAGATAATGAGTCTATATCAACAATCTAGCAATATTTTTTGAGAATCTAACAATTTTTTATGTTAATTTTTGTTTTTAATGGTTTCTGGAGTGACTTTTAATCTTTTATTTTTGCCACACGGTTTTAATATTGACAAATTCGTGCATTCCTTCTATGCTTAGTTCTCTACCATAACCTGAAGATTTCGTACCGCCAAAGGGTAAACGAGGATCGGATTTTACTAAACTATTAATAAATAATGCACCTACTTCTATATCTCTGATGGCAATTTTGATATTTTCCTCGTTATTTGTCCAAATGGAAGCCCCTAACCCGAATATGGTACTATTAGCTAGTTCGATCGAACCTTGTAAATCTTTTACTCTAAATAATAGGGCAACTGGTCCAAAAAATTCCTCTGTCATGGCTGGAGAGTTAACGGGAATATCCGTCAAAATGGTAGGAGGATAAAAGTTTCCTTTCCCTTCCACACTTTTGCCACCAATTAACACTTTTGCCCCCATTTCGACACTTTTGTTAACTTGGTTAGTAATATCCCTTAAAATAGCAGGGGTTGCCAAAGGACCTAAATCGGTGTTAGGGTTAAAAGGATCACCCATGACGATTTTTTGATATTTTTCTACTAATAACTGTTCAAATTTAGGTGCGATCGAATCCTGTAGAATAAATCTTTTAGCAGCGATACAAGTTTGACCATTATTCAACATTCTAGCAGTAACTGCCACCTCTACCGCTTCCTCAATATTAGCATCCTCCAACACAATAAAAGGATCACTGCCTCCCAACTCTAACACAGATTTTTTCAATTCCTGCCCTGCGATGGAGGCAACACTTTTTCCTGCTAATTCACTCCCCGTGAGGGTGACGGCTTTCACTCGACTATCCCTTAACACCCCTTCCACTTGAGGAGATTCGATGAGTAAACTTTGAAAAACCCCTTTAGGAAAACCTGCGGATAATAAGATAGATTCGATGGCTAAAGCGCATTGAGGCACATTAGAAGCGTGTTTAAGTAAGCCAACGTTACCAGCCATTAAAGTAGGGCAAAGAAAGCGAAACACTTGCCAAAAGGGAAAATTCCAAGGCATCACTGCCAAAATAGCGCCTAAAGGTTGATAAGTGACAAAACTTTTACTAGCATCGGTTTCAATATATTTAGGAGTCAAAAATTCTTCAGCTTTTTCGGCATAAAAACGACATACTAAGGCACATTTACTAATTTCAGCAAGTGCCTGTTTAATGGGTTTACCCATTTCTAACGTCATCAATCTTGCGTATTCTTCTTGATTTTTTTCTAATATTTCCGCAGTTTTGAGCAATGTTTCTCCTCGAAATTCTAAAGATGTGAGACGATAATCTTTAAAAGCAGACACCGCTAAATCTAGTTTTTCGTTGATTTGCGCAGTAGTTAAAGGAGTAAAGGTTTTAATAATTTCTTGGTTATAGGGATTAATAGTTTCGATCGTCATGGCTTTTTTTGTTTTACTATAGGTTAAGGTCAAATTGAAAATATTTATTTTTTGTCTTGTTTATTATTGACGTGGATAATTTAAGGATATATTAAAATTAATAAATTCTTCCCATAGTAAAAAAATAACAAAACTAATTATGATTAGAAACTTAATTTAATAATCAGAAAAAATCCATAAAAAGGGAGTAAGTAGGGGTTGCTGAAAAAGTCTTTTGATGAAGATAGGGAAGAGCGGATTTGGGAAAAGGGAA
>NZ_JBLZFY010000116.1:0-11305 GCF_050753365.1 Geminocystis sp. CENA526 | reverse complement strand
GGTTGAGGTGGTTAACCTATAGTTATTTTATCACGTCACTGGCGATTCATCCCACACTTGTTTTAATTATTTTTTTTACTCGAAAACAAAGTGTGGGGCTTCTCGCCGTTTAAGCTAAGTATTGCCATTGCTTTGTTGTAGCAATAGCGAGAAGCTGATAACCATTGCCTCCCAACGATTCTAAGTTCCTTCTGAGGATAAACTCGAATCTTCTTTGATTTGCTGTTTGTACTTTCGCAATCCGTAGAATCGGCAAGAGAAGACGTGAAGGATTGCCAAAATGTCTTCCACCATTTCTCGTTCAGTCAGGGTTAGCAAAAGAGAAACAATCAATTAGAATAGCTTATCTAATGTTAAAGAATGTTTAACGGAAAAAATCAAAGCTATAGCTTAATTCTCTTCTGCTTTTTCCGTGAATGCCTATTTTATCTTGTCAAGATAAATTATTCAGTGAGTTGACGAAGATGAATATTTTTTCTGCCTAAAACAACTTCAAATTCATCCCCCGGTTTTAAACCCATTTTATCAGTATAGGCTTTACCGATCGAAAGATTACCATTAGACTGTACATTAATACGAAAATTAGCACTTCTGCCTCTTTTTTTAGTATCCATAGTAGTTTCGTTATCGAGATTGATTCCTTCGGCTTCTATTAAAGCGTTAAGAAATTTTACCATGCTAACTCTTTTTTGACCATTATCAGTCAAATTATAATAGCCACATTCAATCGCTTTTTCTTCTCTAGAAACATTGCCCAATTTTTTAACAGCTTTGAGTAACTCTTTTCCTGTCAAGGGTTGTTGTTTTTTGTTTGCCATTTACGTCTATTTTCCTAAATATTTAAACTATCTATTTGAGCTATTTTGAGTAAAAATACAAAATAGTTATTTAGTTTTTGTTCATTAACCATCATATACTAATAGGTACAAATTTCACTTTTTTTTCTAAACTTAATCTTTCATTACAGAAAATAAGAGTAATTAAGAATTAAGAATTAAGAATGTAGGAGTTTAATACATTAAACCCTTTCCCACTCAAAAATATAATTATTTCCTGCCACTCTCCCTCTCTTGCCTCTCTCTCTTCTACCTGTCTCTTATTTTCATTCCTAATTCCTAAATAAATCAAATTCTTTTAAAGCAGGTAAAAAATTATTGTTTTCATGGCTAGGGCGACTTAATTTTATTAAAGCAAATCTTTGTAAGGGTTGTAGAGTTTGCCATTGTGACAATGTTAACTTAAAATCAAATTCTTGAGCTTTTGCTTGTATATTAACGGGGATAGAGTCTATATTAATCCATGGAGGATTGATGTCTATATCTAAGTCTTTCGGATATTCTCCCGTTTTTTCATAAACTAAATTCCGCAAATATTGACGATACTCCGATATTTGTATCGTGGTTTCACAGGGTTTATATATTAAAGTTTCTTTTTCTAATTGATTAAATTGATGCCAGTGATGAAGTTTTAATTTTATTCCACAAGTATCTAGTTTAAATCTGACAATCATGGGAATGCAACGCAGGGAGGCAACAAAATCTTCTTCAAACTTAAAAAATTGTGTCATTGATCTATTTTTATTTATCTGCTATAATGATATTTAACTATTCGTTATTCACTATTCACTAAATAGCAGTAGTTCTGGTGAGTCCTCCTCACCCTACTGCTTATTTTATTCTTCATACACTTGTTGATAGTAATTTTGATAGTTTTCCGATAATAAAGGTTGCCACCATTGACGGTTATTAACGTACCATTGGAGGGTTTCTCTTAATCCTGTTTCAAGGGTTGCTGATGGTTGCCAATTTAATTCTTTTTGCAGTTTACTACTATTGATAGCATAACGTCGATCGTGACCGGCTCTGTCTTTAACAAATGTTATTAATTGAGAAGATGGTTTAATAGGAAGATTCGGCTCTATTTCATCCATAATTTGACAAATTAGTTTCACCAAGTCAAGGTTTTTAACTTCGTTATTCCCCCCGACATTATAGGTTTCACCTGTTTTTCCTTTATGTAAAACCGCATCTAAGGCGGTACAATGATCTTTAACATACAACCAATCTCGAATGTTTTGCCCATCGCCATAAATAGGGAGGGGTTTACCTAAGAGGATATTAATACACATCAGAGGAATGAGTTTTTCGGGAAAGTGATACGCACCATAATTATTGGAACAGTTAGTAATAATTGTTGGTAGGTTATAGGTATGATAGTATGCCCTTGCTAAATGATCACTCCCCGCTTTGGAGGCAGAGTAAGGGCTATTGGGTGCATAAGGAGTTGTTTCGGTGAAGGCTGGGGCTTCCATTTCTAAACTGCCATAGACTTCATCGGTGGAAACGTGTAGGAATCGATACTCTGGTGGTTGATTTTGTACTTGCCAATGATGACGAAAACTCTCTAAAAGAGTAAATGTGCCAATGACATTGGTTTGAATAAAAGCATTCGGGTTTAGAATAGATCGATCGACATGGGATTCTGCGGCAAAATGGGCAATAGTAGTGATATTCTCTTTCTCTAGGATATTATCCACAAGGGTTCGATGGCAAATATCTCCGTGAATAAAGGAAAAATTAGGCTTATCTTGAAGATAGGCTAAATTATCAAGATTTCCAGCATAGGTGAGGGCATCTAAAACAATAATGTTATCTTGAGGATGATTTTCCGCCCAATAATTAACAAAATTTGAGCCAATAAACCCTGCACCCCCAGTAACTAATATGTTTTTCTTCATGCTAATTAAACTTCTCCAAAAATTGATAACCATTATATAGTAAGAGTTCGATCTTATTATCCTGTTTAGGGATAAATATTTAGAAAAAATATAGAAGATACCATTACTTTTTCCTCTTACTTTTTTCCTAGCTTCATCAATAATTTATCATATTAAAAGCCCAAGAATCATTATCATTTTTGTCGTCAGTAGGGATGGCTGAAAAAGCATAAGTGACGAGAATAGGTAGCCGAAGGGGTGTCAGGTTAAACTATCAAAAAATCAAGGTTTTAATGCGTTATATAATTAAACAAAATACAGATTAGGACTTACGCATCAATAAGGATATTCTGTCAATAAGTGTGCGTAGCGAAAGAATCTCAATCCCTTGACTTTAATGGCTTTCCGATTTATTCAGCAAACCCTAAATATTCAATTAATTTTACTACCTATTTAATAGACGATCGAACCGCTTCTTGCAAAACTTTACAAGCATGATCAGCACAACAACCACAATCTTTAGAAACAGAAGTCACTTCACAAAGTTTTTCTAAGGAAGAAATTCCTTGCTCTACCGCTTGATGAATGTCTTTTTCAGTTATTCCTTTACAAATACAGACGTACATAAATAACTTATTATGTTTTTACTAATTTAAAATTATTCTTATGATTATTGAGAAATAATATCATTATTCTTAGAGTAATGTCAAGGAATTTTCAGAAAAAATGCGAACCTAACCTCAATTCGAGATGAAATCTAGGCTAAATCGATCGAATGAACGAAAATTGAGATCATAAATTGATCCAGTCCATGATAATCTTGAAAGTGGCAAATTTTATTATAAATTAACATTTACGAAAGTAAATTAACATTAAATCAGCATGGTTGCAGTACAAGAAAAAACAAACGTTGGTAAAATTGTTCAAGTAATCGGACCGGTGGTTGATGCTGAATTTCCTAGTGGCAGTCTTCCCCGTATTTATAACGCTATTCGTGTAGAAGGTACTAACGAAGCAGGACAAGAAGTTTCTGTTACCTGTGAAGTACAACAGCTTTTAGGTGACAATCAAGTTCGTGCAGTATCTATGACTACTACCGATGGTTTAGTCAGAGGCATGAGAATTGTTGATTTAGGAGCACCTATCAGCGTACCCGTTGGTAAAGCTACTTTAGGACGTATTTTTAACGTTTTAGGTGAACCTGTGGACGAAAAAGGTCCTGTTAACACCAGTGAAACTTCTCCCATTCACCGTAAAGCTCCTGCTTTCACCGATTTAGATACTAAGCCTACCGTATTTGAAACGGGTATCAAAGTTGTGGACTTATTAACCCCCTATCGTCAAGGCGGTAAAATCGGTTTATTTGGTGGTGCTGGTGTAGGTAAAACCGTTATTATGATGGAACTTATCAACAACATCGCTATTCAACACGGTGGAGTATCTGTATTTGGTGGTGTAGGTGAGCGTACCCGTGAAGGAAATGACCTTTACAACGAAATGATCGAGTCTAAAGTAATTGACTCTGAAAACCCTGAAAACTCCAAAATAGCTCTTGTTTACGGACAAATGAACGAACCCCCCGGAGCTAGAATGCGCGTTGGTTTATCGGCGTTAACCATGGCTGAATACTTCCGTGATGTTAACAAACAAGACGTATTACTCTTTATTGATAATATCTTCCGTTTCGTTCAAGCGGGTTCTGAAGTATCTGCGTTATTAGGTAGAATGCCCTCTGCGGTAGGTTATCAGCCCACCCTCGGTACTGATGTGGGTGACTTACAAGAGCGTATTACCTCCACTAAAGAAGGTTCTATCACCTCTATTCAAGCGGTATATGTACCTGCGGATGACTTAACCGATCCTGCTCCTGCGACTACCTTTGCTCACTTAGACGGTACTACCGTATTGTCTCGTGGTTTAGCTTCTAAAGGTATTTATCCTGCGGTTGATCCCCTTGATTCTACTAGCACCATGTTACAACCTAGCATCGTAGGTGAAGAACACTATAACACCGCTCGTGCTGTACAGTCAACTTTACAACGCTATAAAGAGTTACAAGACATTATTGCGATTCTTGGTTTAGATGAATTATCTGAAGAAGATCGTTTAGTAGTGGACAGAGCTCGTAAAATTGAGCGTTTCTTATCTCAACCTTTCTTCGTAGCAGAAGTATTCACTGGAAGCCCTGGTAAATATGTTACTTTAGCTGACACCATTAAAGGATTCCAAAAAATTCTTTCGGGTGAGTTAGACAGCTTACCAGAACAGGCTTTCTATATGGTAGGAAACATTGATGAAGTAATTGCTAAAGGCGAAAAACTCAAAGGCTAAAACCTCGATATAGCAATCTTCGATAAATCATGAGAATATGATCCCCCCTAACCCCCCTTAAACAAAGGGGGAACTTAGTTTGAATTTCTCACACAAGATTTAAAACTGCTATATTTATTTCGTAGTAAGGACTTTAACCCTCTAAACATTTACTACGAACCTTATAAAATTATTGATATAGAATCTTTTTTTTGAATTATGACTTTAACGGTAAGAGTAATTACTCCTGATAAGACTGTTTGGGATGAAACTGCTCAAGAGGTGATTTTGCCTAGTGGTAGTGGACAGTTGGGAATCTTAACGGATCATGCTCCTTTATTAACTAATCTTGATATTGGTGTATTGCGAGTTCGTTCTGATAAGGAATGGAAATCGATCGCAATCATGGGCGGTTTTGCGGAAGTGGAACAAAATGAGGTAAAAATCCTTGTTAATGGCGCTGAATTAGGAGATTCGATCGATAAGGAATCAGCACAAAACGCTGTAGCAGAAGCCCAAAAAACCCTCGAACAAGCAACGGCAAGTGGCGATCGAGCTAAACAAATGAAAGCCACTCAGGGATTGAAAAAAGCCAAAGCTAGATTACAAGCGGCTAGTTAAGATTAGTAATAAGTAATGAGTAATGAGTAATAAGTAATGAGTAATGATTAAAAGAAAGTTATTTTTCATCGCAAAGGGTTCGATCGATCTCCTCTACATCTAAACTATGATGAAGATAATCTTTAACCCAATCACAAGCATATTCTAAATCATTTAAGGTAATTACCTCTGATAAATTCCACAGAATAATTGTACCTTCATTATCTCCAGAGGCTAACCATTTACCATCAGGGCTAAATATCACACTGGTGACATGATCTTGATGTCCTGCTAAAGTTTTCAACAATTTTCCTTTTCTATCCCACAGTTTCACGGTTTGATCCCACCCTGCGGAGGCAATGATTTGACTATCAGGGCTAATAGCAACTTTATTGACAGTAGCGTTATGCCCTTCTAAAGTAATAGTTTTAGTAAGTTCAAGTTTTTCTGAATCGAGAAACCATAGCCTCACCGTATTATCTGGACTACCAGAGGCGATAAATGTACCATCGGCACTCCAATCCAAGCCCCAAACACTTTTTTCATGCCCCATTAAAGTTTTAACAATATTACCATCCAAATCAATTATATTGATAGCTTTACCAGAATCATTAGTCGTGGCAATTAAATTATTTTCAGCATTGAAAGCTAAATAATAAATTCCTGTGGGGTTTTGATGAGTTTTGATGACAGTGCCGTCTTTTTCTCTAATTTTGAGGATACTATCATTACTAGAGGAAATTAATTTTTCACCATCAGAGCTAAATTCTAAGCCATAAATTGCATCTTCATGATCGGTAAAAGTACTAATTAATTCACCTTGGCGATTCCAAAATTTAATCACATTATTTTTGCTGGAGGTAACTATTTTTTCACCGTCTGGACTGAAAATAACATTGATAACGGGTGCATTATGACTTTTAAGATTTTGTAACAAATTACCTTCCATATCCCACACCATAACATTATTTTCGTCACTCCAACTACTAGAGGCTAAAGATTGACTATCAGGACTAAAAGCAAGAGAAATAATCGATTTTTTATGCTCATTAAACCTCCTCACGAGATTATTTTTGAGTTGCCACAATCTTATATCTCCTTCATAACTACCAGATGCTAGGATTTCTCCATCGGGGCTAAAGGCGATCGATCTAATGGGGTGTTTCTGATCCTTCAGCATAGCAATTTGTTGCCCTTTCATTGTCCATAGTCGAATGATTTTATCCCAACCAACGGAAACAATAATATTTTTTTGAGGATGAAAAGCGACAGCCATAATATTATTATCATGTTTGCCAATAATCTTACCTTCGGATCGATCAATCGACCATAATCTAACGAAGTTGTCTTGTCCTCCCGAAACGATAAATTTACTATCAGGGCTAAAATCAATACTATCGATTTCTCCTTTATGCCCTGTATAGATGTCCAGAAGTTTACCTTCGATGTTCCATAGTTTAATAGTACTATCAAAACTTGTCGTAGCAATTAATTTGCCATCAGGGCTGAATTTTACTCGTCTAACCTGATCATTATGACCTTTTAAAGTAGTAATTAATTTACCTTCTAATGTCCAAATTTTGGCAGTATTATCTTCACTAGCGGTAGCTATTATGTTATTTTTAGGATGAAAATTAAGGGAATAAATCTTTTTAGAATGAGCTGTAAAACTTCTTTTTAAAGTGCCTTCCATTGTCCATATTTTGACAACTCCCGAAGAATTAGCTGTAATAATAAAGCGATTATCTTTACTAATTGCGATCGATCTCAACACGGATTCTCGATCGTTATCGATGATGTCTTTTAATAATTTACCCTGTGGATTCCAGATTTTAATAATATTGTCTCTGCTAACAGCAAGAATCAATGTACCTTCATCGCTAAAAACAATATCTTCAATCATCGTACTTTTCACTATAAGTTAAATATTCATAGTCTAATTGTGCTAAACTTTTACCCTTACACCAATTTTGAGCATCTTTTAATGCTTTTCCTCTTAATAAGCGAGATTCATCTTGTTTTCCTGATTCAATCCATGCTTGTAAAGTTTGTGAATAAGGACGTATTCTATTTAATTGTCTTTCAATCCATGCTAAGTTAAAAATCTCCTCATAAATCTTATTTTTGACCAATAATTGACTATTTTGATTAATAACTAATCCCGATAACATTAAATCTATTTGTTCTCTAGTATTATTAATAAATACTGGTTTTCCCAATAAAATTTGTTGATATATTTCTAATAAATTACCTAAATTTTTCTGATTATATAAAATGCGATCTCGAATCGTTTTTAAATGTTGTGGTTGATCATTTACTTGCCATTTATCAATGATTTTATTTTTAACAATATTTTCTACCCAAAAAGACTCATTACCCGAAGGAATTATTAATTTTCCACTGACAGTATCTTGACTATGATTAACTAATAATTGACAAATTTTTTGCGTTAAAAAGGGTTGTCCATTAGTCCATTTTAAAATTTCTTCAATGATAACTTTTGCATTGCCTTTTTCTAGTTGTAATCCCTTCATTAATGGTTTAGTTTCTGATAAATTAAAACCCGTTAATTCGATCGATTTACCTATATTAAATGGTGTCCTATTTCGATCGTTAATTAAATCCGAAGGAGTAGCAACCCCAAAAACTGCAAAAATAAGTCGATCGTATTGAGGATTAATAGCTCTTTGATTATAACAAAAACGAATAAAAGCAAATAAATCATCGCCACTAAAAGGCAAACTTAAAATACTATCAATTTCATCAATAAAAATAAAAATTTTTTCCGTAGGAAATTGAACAAATAAAACATCTTCAATAAAAAAATTAAGTTTTTGAATTAAAGATAAATCTCCTTGATTATCCCACCAATTTTTAAGATTAAATTTACCTAATAATTTAAAACCTCGACACAAATCAGCGATAATTCCCTTATAAAACTGTAAGGGGGTAATATTTTCACTACCAATAACCGTTAAATCGATGCTCGTACACTTGAACCCTTGTTGTTGTAACTTATAACGAGTCCTCACTAATAAAGATGATTTTCCCATTTGTCGGCTATTAAGTACATAGCAAAAATCCCCTCGTTGCAATGCTTCGTAAAGCTCTATATCAGCTTTTCTTTCGACATAAATAGGAGAATCTTTCGCTAAACTACCACCAATTTGATACATAATGAAGCATTTTTAAATTTATCCCCTCTATTATGATAAACTAATTCGATCGATCACGTCATCTGTGAAAATATAGATTTACCTAACATTTTTTAAATATTAAGAAAATATGGATTATTATTCATTCGAGACTTAATAATTTTAGTTATAAAATTTAATATAACAATCGTAAGTCTTATATACTGCATAGAAAAACTCAATCAAAAATATTAAGAGAAATTAAAGCTGTTTTTCGGATAAATAAAGTAAAATTTGGGATTATTGCCTTAATAAAAATTAATGATCGCTATAGCATTTATTGCTATGATAAATATAGTCAAAAAATTCAACAAAAAATATTAAATACAATTAATAATTAATTTTTTAGCAAAATATTTTATTAAAAAATCTCCTTTCCTTTAACTATTAATTTTGATTCCTTTTAATTAACTGATTATTTTGTAGTGAAAACTTGATCCAATGAGCATCATTAAGATAAAATCAAGATTAATTATTAATTAAGATTGCTTCGTATCTCGCAACCTGAAGCGCCTTGCAATGACAGAATTAACTGTTAGGTAAAATATCTATTTCTCATTACTTCTCATCGTGAATCATTTTTCTACTGAATATCAACAACAACGGGCATGGGTTAACATTAATCATCAAGCCTTAATTAATAATGTCCAAGCCTTAAAGAGTTTGCTTAACCCTCACACTCAGTTAATGGCGGTGATTAAAGCCGATGCCTATGGTCATGGGGCGGTAAAAGTGGCACAAACTATTTTACAATCAGGGGTGGACTCTTTAGCGATTGCTACTCTACCTGAAGGCATTGAATTACGAGAAGCTGGTATCGTAGTACCCATTATGATTTTAGGGGCGATTAATTCGATCGAACAGGTCAAGGACATAGTAGAATATAACCTAGAGCCGACATTATGCACTCCTCATCAGGCTTCCATTTTTGTGGAAACCTTAGCACAACTCAACGCTACTTTACCCGTACATCTGAAACTTGATACGGGAATGTCACGGCTTGGCACTCATTGGCATAATGCAGTGGATTTTGTTCAATATATTCAACAATTCCCTCAATTACAACTAGCTAGTATTTACTCCCATTTAGCCACTGCTGATGATGTAGATACCAGTGTCACGAAACTACAACATTCTCGTTTTGAGGAGGCTATCTCCGCCTTAAAAGCCAGTGGAATCAAAATTCCTCGTTTACATTTAGCTAACTCTGCTGGTACTTTGCTCGATCGAACCTTACATTATGATATGGTAAGAGTGGGTTTAGCTCTATATGGTATTTCTCCTGCACCCCATCTCAAGGATAAAGTGAAGTTACAACCTGCCCTTGAAGTCAAAGCCCGTATTACACAAATTAAAACCTTATCCCCCGGCACTGGAGTAAGTTACGGACATACTTTTAAGTGCGATCGAAGCACAACAATTGCTGTCGTAGGAATAGGATATGCTGACGGTATTCCCCGTTTATTATCTAATAAAATGAAGGTAATAATTCGAGGTAAATTTGCTCAACAAATCGGTAATATTACGATGGATCAATTAATGTTAAATGTCTCAAATTTTTCTGATTTAGAAGTAGGAGAAGTTGTTACTTTACTAGGTAAAGAAGGCGATTTAGAGGTAACTGCTGATGATTGGGCAAGTTCGATCGGGACTATTTCTTGGGAAATTTTGTGTAGTTTTAAACATCGTTTACCAAGGGTAGTTATTTAGGGTTTGCTGAATAAATCAAAAGGTTATTAAAATCAATGGTTTAGGCACACTATATTCACAAAAAAGAGGATAATTTTTGCACCCACTGATTAAGATTATAGGTATTGAGACGATAAGTCAGAGGATTTGCCACCAGATAGGCACTACTCTCGAATAAAACATCAATTTCGATTAAGCCGTTTTCCCTTAAGGTTTTCCCCGTAGAAACTAAATCTACAATCGCTTCTGACATTCCCGTAATGGGACCTAATTCCACCGAACCATAAAGTGGTACAATCTCCACAGGTAAGTCCAACGATCGAAAATAATCCTTAGCACAGTTAACAAACTTAGAAGCCACAATACCATGGGCAGGTAGCTCGATCGAACTACGATAGGGGCTGTTTTCAGGCACAGCCACCGACATCCGACAATAACCAAAACCTAAATCGGCAACATTAGCGACATCTGCCTTTTTTTCCTTTAAAACATCATACCCCACAATCCCTAAATGAGCTTGACCATATTCCACATAAACAGGCACATCTTGCGCCCTAACTAACAAGGCTTTTGCTACCCCCGTTGTATCTTCTATTTGTAGTTGACGATTACTAGATGACAAAAATAAGCTAAAATCTAGTCCAACTTGTTGACATAATTCAATACTTTCTTTTAAAAGAGCGCCTTTAGGTAATGCGATGGTTAACATAATTGATAGTGGATAGTGGATAGTGGATAGTGGATAGTGGATAGTGGATAGTGGATAGTGGATAGTGGATAGTGGATAGTGGATAGT
>NZ_JBLZFY010000115.1:0-11437 GCF_050753365.1 Geminocystis sp. CENA526 | reverse complement strand
GGGGAGAGGGGGAGAGGGGGGAAGAAATAATTATTGTTTTTTAATGAGGGTGGGTTTAATATATTAAACCCCTACATTCCTTATTACTCTTATCTTTGTTAATTCTTAATTCTTAATTCTTAATTCTTAATTCTTAATTCTTAATTACCCTTGATATTCGTCTATTTCAATTTTCACGGGTTTTACTTTCCAAATCTCATTGCAGTATTCATTGATAGTACGATCGCTAGAAAACTTCGCCATACGAGCGCTGTTGAGAATAGACATTCTAGTCCATTTTTCTTGATCTTGATAAGCCATGGCAACTTGTTTATGACACTCCACATAGGAATGATAATCAGCTAAAAGCATATATTGATCATCGTATAAGAGAGAATCCACAATGGGTTTAAACATTTCAGTATCCCCATGACTGAAATAACCACTAGCAATTCGATCGATCACTTCTCTTAATTCAGCGTTGGTATCATAATAATACTTAGGATTATAACCGTGAGCTTTAGTTTGAGCCACTTCTTCGGCGGTTAAACCAAACAAGAAGAAATTTTCTGCCCCAGCTTCTTCCCGAATTTCGATGTTTGCACCGTCTAAAGTACCGATAGTTAACGCACCATTCATGGCAAATTTCATATTACCTGTACCCGATGCCTCTTTTCCTGCGGTAGAAATTTGTTCGGATACATCGGCGGCAGGATAGATTTTTTGTCCTAAAGAAACGTTAAAATTAGGTAAAAATACCACTTTCAAACGTCCTCTGATGTCTGGGTCTTTATTGACTACATCTGCAACACTATTAATCAATTTGATGATCAATTTTGCCATAAAGTAACCGGGGGCGGCTTTTCCACCAAAAATGAAAGTTTGAGGGGCAATATGTAAATCAGGATCACGTTTGATGCGATTATATAGGGTGATGATATTTAAAACGTCTAGGTGTTGGCGTTTATATTCATGAATCCGTTTGACTAAGACATCAAAAATAGAGTTCACATCAACTTCGATCGCACGTTGTTTAAAGATGTAATCAGCTAATCTTTGTTTATTTGCTTGTTTGATGTCACGCCACTGACGACAAAAATCTGGATCATCAACATACTTCTCGATTTGTTGAATTTGGCTTAAGTCTTTTACCCAACCTTCCCCAATTTTAGAGGTGATTAATTGTGCTAATTTGGGGTTACTTAATACCATCCAACGGCGGGGGGTGACTCCATTAGTCTTATTGTAGAATTTTTCAGGCCAAAGGAAAGCAAAAGCGCTTAAAGTTTCTTGTTTTAATAATTGAGTGTGTAAGGCGGCAACCCCATTAATGGCATGACTACCGACACAAGCTAAGTTTGCCATGCGGACTTTTTTACCATTGCCTTCGCCGATAATGGATACTGCGGTGAGTAAATCTTCATTATTGGGATACCATGTGCGCACATCTTCGAGGAAGTGATGGTTAATTTCGTAGATGATTTCAAGGTGACGGGGAAGGAGTTTTTCAAATAAGCTCACATCCCATGTTTCTAAGGCTTCGGGTAAGAGGGTATGGTTAGTATAAGAAAGGGTTTTTTGGGTAATATGCCACGATCGATCCCAGTCTAAACCATGCTCATCCACAAACAAGCGCATCAATTCAGCTACAGCGATGGCGGGGTGAGTATCGTTAAGTTGAATGGCTACCCTTTCATGGAAGTTATCAAGGTTTTTGTTATTGCGCAGGTGAATGCGGATTAAATCTTGTAGCGATGCAGACACAAAGAAGAATTGTTGAGCGAGTCTTAATTCTTTTCCTGCTGGAGTATTATCGTTAGGATAAAGTACTTTGGAGATAGTCTCAGAGTTGATTTTTTCTTCCACGGCTCGATCGTAATTACCAGCGTTGAAAGCCTCAAAATTAAACTCCTCCGATGCTTCTGCTTTCCATAATCTCAAGGGGTTAACGGTATTAGTTTTATAACCCGGTACAGGAGTATCATGGGGAATAGCGATGACGGTTCGATCGGGTATCCATGAAACCCGATAATGTCCTTTACTATCATAATAACCTTGAGTATAACCGCCTAACTTCACTGGTACTGTTTCACTAGGGCGAGGTAATTCCCAAGGGTTGCCAAAACGTAACCAGTTATCGGGCATTTCTCCTTGCCAACCATCTCTTAAAAGTTGGAAAAAGATACCAAATTCGTAGCGAATACCGTAACCGATGGCAGGAATTTCCAAACTAGCCAGAGAATCGAGGAAACAGGCTGCTAATCGCCCTAAACCGCCATTTCCCAACCCCGGATCTGGTTCTTGTTCGATTAATTCGTTTAAATCTAAGCCTAATTCAGCGATAACTTTTTCAATTTCTTCGTAAATATTTAAGTTTACTAAGTTGTTCCCTAAATACCTACCCATTAAAAATTCAGCCGAAAAATAACAAACCAATTTGGTTTGCGGATTCTTTTTGTATGTTTCGGTAGTTTTTAAGAAACGATGTAATAATCTATCCCGAATAGTATAGGCTAAGGCTACATAATAATCGTAATTGGATGCTTGAGTTCGATCGATCCCTTGAATATAGAAAAGGTTGTCTAAAAACGCCCTTTTTAGGGTTTCTGGACTCATGCCAGTCCGATCGTCTTCTACTTTAATAGTGGGGGTACAAAATAATTCTGAGGTGGTTTCTTGAGTCATATTTATTGTCCATACTCTCTATACCTTTAAGGTTATCTGATTTTGTTTCGATCGAGGTATTTTTTTGTCAATGGACGTTAATTTTTGCGTAATATATAACAAATCTTAATAAATAAGCTAGAACGCATCCAAGTTTACCTGAGTTCGATATAAAAATAGGTGAGGGCTGACTTGGAAGACAGGCAGATTGTATTTCTGGTGAATGAATAAAATTCTCTCAAAAGTACATCAAATATTAGAGTTCTCCAATAATTATTTTTACCCGATTGAAATCGAACTCAGGTAACGTAGGGGTTTAATATATTAAACCCAACCTCAGCAAAAAATAACAAATAGGGGTTGCCTCATCATTTTTTATCTCGAACTCAAAGAATACTGTACCTGAAAAATGATAATATAGTGAAATCCTGACAAAAATATCGAACTGTTCAACTTCATTGAGAACAAAGAATAAAAGAATAATAATATGGTTTTAACAAATTCTTCCTCTGGCGATGTTGATGCTGTGGATGTAATAATGCCCTCAGAAACCCTATGTAATGGTTATATCAGTAATAGTGAAGAACAACTTACTCTATTGGCGGCTGCAGTACATAGCGCCCATGATTCGATCGTAATTACCACCACAGAATTAGACTATCCAGGTCCAGAAATTGTTTTTGTTAATAAGGCTTTTAGTAAAATGACGGGTTATGAGCCTTCGGAGATTATAGGTAAAACTCCCCGTGTTTTACAAGGTCCAAATACCGATCGAACTGTATTTAAAAATTTAAAACAATTACTAAGAAACGGTCAAGTATTTTTTGGGGAAGCCATCAATTACCGAAAAGATGGCAAAGAATTTTATAATCAATGGCATATTGAACCCATTACCAATAGTCACGGAGATTTAACCCATTATCTAGCCATTCAACGGGATGTTACTGATAAGATTAACACTCAAAAAAAATTAGTTTATGATGCCTTTCACGACTCTTTAACGGGATTAAACAATCGAGCATGGTTTTTAGAGAAATTACAGCATTGTTTACATAAAGCCAATGAATATCAAGATTATATTTTTGCCCTACTATTTTTAGATTTGGACGGTTTTAAACTGATTAATGATAGCTTAGGGCATTCTGTCGGGGATATTTTTTTACAGGAGGTAGCACAAAGAATTAAAAGTAGCATTCGAGATCAAGATAAATTAGCTCGTTTAGGGGGAGATGAATTTACTATTATTATTGAAGATGTCAAGGATTTAAGCATTATTTCTGAAATTGTCGATCGAATACAAACTTCTTTACAACAACCTTTGATTTTAGATTCTCAGGAAGTATTTACCTCCAGTAGTATTGGCATAAGCTTAAGTACTATGGGATATGAAAACTGTGAAGATATGGTGAGAGACGCAGATTTAGCCATGTATAGAGCGAAATCATTAGGGAAATCTCGATCGGCAATTTTCAATAAAACCATGCACAAAGTAGCCGTTAAAAGATTAAACCTTGAAAACGACTTGCGTAAAGCCTTAGAAAAAAATCAATTTGAGACTTATTATCAACCCATTATTAATGTAATTGATCAAAGCATTGTCGGTTTTGAATCTTTATTGCGTTGGCATCATCCCGAAGAAGGTTTCATTTCTCCTGCAGGATTTATTCCCCTCGCAGAAGAAACAGGATTGATTGTGGAAATCGGGGAATGGGTTTTACATCAGGCTTGTATTCAATCCCAACTGTGGCAAAATTTAATCCCTTCTCATTCTTTTGTGATCAATGTTAATCTTTCTCCCCGACAATTTAAACAATCTAATTTAGTGCAAAAAATAGAACAAATCTTACAGCAAACAGGCTGTAATCGAGATTTAATTAAATTAGAAATCACAGAAAGTGCTATCCTCGAAACCGATAACAAAGCCGATCGAATGTTAAATGAATTAAAAGAATTAGGTATTAAACTATGTATTGATGATTTTGGTACGGGTTATTCATCCCTCAGTCGTTTATATCAATTACCCATAGACATTTTAAAGATAGACGCTTGTTTTATTCGTGCCATCGGGCGCCATGAGAAAAAAGAGAAGATATTAGAAAGTATTGTCACTTTAGCCCATAATTTACAGATGCAAGTGGTAGCCGAAGGCGTTGAAACAGAGTTGCAATTCCAAAAAGTTAAACAACATCAATGCGAATATGTACAAGGCTATCTTTTTGGTCGCCCCACTACCAGTAGTGACATTGATAAACTATTAATGAAAAAGTTTTTGGTAAATGAAGAATGAAGAATGAAGAATGAAGAATGAAGAATTAAGAATGAAGAATTAAGAATTAGGAATTAGGAATGAGTAACGTAGGGGTTTAATATATTAAACCCAACCCCATCAAAAAATATAATTATTTCTCCCCCCTCTCTGGTTAACTCGTCTCATGGAGAAAATTAAGGGCATCGGCACATTTACGAGTAACTTCTTCAAGTACTTCTTTTTTGCCTGACACGGGAGGCTCAATAATATCTCCTATTTTGATCTGAATATCGATCGATCGGGGAAATTTTTTGCCCGATTCTAAGATTTTTTCTGTACCACATAAACACACAGGCAATAAAGGGGCTTGTGCTTTAGACGCAATCAAAGCCGCTCCTAATTTCGGATCATAAATTTTACCATCTGAGGTACGAGTACCTTCAATAAAAATACCCGTTGCCCATCCTTCCTCCAGTCGGGAAATGGCTTGACGTATGGCTTTTCGATCGACTCCTTCCCGATTCACAGGATAAGCGCCCAAAGCTGTGATAAGCTGTTTTAAACCGTTTTTAGTAAATAATTCTTCCTTTGCCATGTAAGAAACAGGGCGTGTAATAGCCGCCGATACTAAAGGAGGATCAAAAACACTAGCATGATTGCTGACTATAATTAACTTACCCTTGGGGGGAATTTTCTCTCTCCCCGTCACTTTACCTCGAAAATAAAGAGAAAAAACGGGATTTACCACAAACGATCGAACGAGATGATAAACTGTAGTCTTAGTTTTGACTATCTCTTGAGAGGGTAGATTTGTACTCATCCTTCTTGATAAAAATAAAATATATTATTAAAAATACGAAAAATCTAGTTATAGTTATGTCAAAAATTAATCTTATGCTAAAAAAGCCACAATTTATCTGCGGTTTATCCCTACTCACTTTATTATTATCGGTTTCTCCCGTTCGATCGCAAGGTGTCGAGCCAACCCTGACAAATTATAATTATAATCAAGACTTTATTTCCATTCCCATTGAAGTCATACCTCCCCAAAATATTCCTTCTACCACCTCAGCTTGTAGCTCTTTTATTGCCCCTGCTATGGAAGAAATTATTAGACGTTACGGAGGGGGTTGGGGTATTTTAGTGCAAAAACTATCAGACGGAGAAACAATTTATCATTATAATGCCGATCGAGGGTTTATCCCTGCATCCAACATGAAAATTTTAACAACGGCTGCGGCTTTACAAAGACTATCTCCTTCTACCACCATCAGCGCCAATAAATCCCTTCAAGAATGGGTAGCTGTGACAAATTTAAGAAGCGATAACTTTTATGCCGATACCCTCTTAAAAAGAATCGGCGGAGGTGCAACTGCTAAACAAATTTTAGCGGAATTAGGTATTAATCCCCAAGGCTTCCACTTCGCCGATGGTTCGGGTTTATCACGCCGTAACCTTGCCACTCCAAGGGTTTTAGTCGATACACTTAGGGTAATGTATTCTAATCCTAACAGGGATGTTTTCTTTGCATCCTTGCCTACTGCTGGAATAAGTGGCACATTGCGCAATCGTATGAGACAAACTCCCGTACAGGGTATTGTACACGCTAAAACAGGGACTTTAACAGGAGTTCGAGCTTTATCAGGGTATCTCGATCATCGAGAATACGGTACTTTAATATTTAGTATCATTGCCAATCATCCTAACCAATCAGGTACAGCATTAGTACGCGCCATCGATGAAATGGTTATCACCCTTAACACTACTGCATCCTGTCGATAATATAAGGAATTAGGAATTAGGAATTAGGAATGGATAGTTGTTAATTGGCTTGACTATAACATTAGATATGTCATTGCTTAACAAAGGGGGAATTATACAGAAGATTTGTCAATTCTTTCTTGGGAAACGCTTTAAATGAGTCGCTTTAGCAGACGGTAGCTATTAGACGTGTAATTTATTACACTGCGTGTTATTGATTAACACCTTTAATTCTCACTTCTTAATTCTTAATTCTGCATTCTTAATTCTTAATTATTAATTCTTATGACATCTAATCAAGCGTCCGAGAAACTTAATTTAACCACAAAATTCGCCTTCGGTGCAGGAGATATAGGACCAGCTTTTACTGCTAACATATTAATATTTTTCTTGATGCCTTTTTTTACCAATGTTGCTGGTATCAATCCAGCCATTGCTGGAAGTATTCTATTTGTAGGTAAAATTGCTGATGCTATTAATGATCCTATTATCGGGGTTTTTAGCGATCGAACTCAAACAAAATGGGGAAGGCGTATTCCTTGGATGATATTTGCGGCGATACCCTTCGGATTCACTTTTTTTTTACAGTGGATAGTACCGAAATTTAGTGATGATATTGCCCTCAATAATAATCTTTTATTTATCTATTACATGATGATAGGGATTGTTTTTAATATCTTTTATACGGCGGTAAATTTACCCTATCAAGCCTTAACTCCAGAGTTAACTCAAGACTATAATGAAAGGACTAATTTAAACAGTTTTAGGTTTAGTTTTTCCATCGGTGCTAGTATTGTTTCTTTGATTTTAGCAGGAGCAATTTTTGAAGTTTATCAAGGCAATAATCAAGAAAAATATTTAATTTTAGGCATAATTTCTACTATTTTTTCCACTTTACCATTATTTTGGTGTCCTTTGATTATTAAAGAAAGAGGTTATGAACCTTTATTAAACAAAAATCAACGCAAAATTACTGCTTATATCTTTATTTCGATCAGTTCGATCGCTATTATTTATAGTATCTTTAATTTTATAAATTCTACTTCAGGAGAAGATGTATTTAATGCCATTATTGCCCTCTTAATTGCTCTTTTTATTGGTATCATGGCATGGAGTTTAATTATAGCCAAAACCGAACCTCATTTATTTGAAGCACCATTAGGAAATACAGAAGAAAATACAGAACATAATTTGACTTATATTCAACAGTTAAAAATTGTTTTTACTAATCGCCCTTTTCTTTACGTTGTCGGTATTTATTTATGCTCATGGTTAGCAGTACAATTAACCGCTTCTATCCTAATTTATTTTGTGGTAAACTGGATGGGATTACCAGAAGCTGCATTTCCTAGAGTTGCCATCGCTGTGCAAGGTACAGCATTAGTAATGTTATTTATCTGGCAAAAAATCAGTAATAAACTAGATAAAAAAATCGTTTATTTTCTTGGTTCAGCTATTTGGATTATCGCTCAAATTGGTCTATTTTTAGTGCAACCGGGGCAGACATTTTTATTATATGCTTTAGCAATGTTAGCAGGGTGTGGAGTATCCGTAGCTTATTTAATTCCTTGGTCAATGATACCAGATGTGATCGATTTAGATGAATTAAATACAGGAGAAAGACGAGAGGGAATTTTTTATGGATTTATGGTGTTATTACAAAAATTTGGATTAGCATTTGGACTCTTTTTAGTAGGAATTGCTTTAGAGGCTTCGGGATTTATAAAACCCATTGAAGGGCAACCCATTCCCGTGCAACCAGAAAACGCATTATGGGCAATTCGCTTAGTCGTTGCACCCTTACCTGCCGTTGTTTTATTGGCTGGAATAGTACTATGTTATTTTTATCCAATTACACGAGAATATCATAGTCAAATTCGTTTACAATTACACGAAAAAAATAATTGAGAATCATCATTTTTGTAAAACAGGCATCTTGCCTGTAATAGTTTTATCAAAATTTATCAATTATTCAATGTGAAACGATAAAGATTGCTTCGTACCTCGCAATGACAAAATATTTTTTATTGTATGGAATTATCAGAAATGCCTCTATATTCAGAAAATGATAATATTTTACAAGTTGATTGGCAAAAAATAGCTCAAAATTTTCATGAAAAATATAGCTATAAATTAGCTGAAAAAAAGTATGTTTATCATCATCAAAAAGATGTTACTGGTACACCGAAAATTCCTAAAGATTTAATTTTAAGAGATTATCAAATAAAAGCGATCGAAAATTGGTTTAAAAATCGAGGTAGAGGTATCTTAAAAATGGCAACGGGTAGCGGTAAAACTATCACTGCTTTAGCCATCAATACCGAGTTATATCACCAAATTAATTTACAAGTTTTATTAGTAGTTTGTCCTTTTCGTCATCTGGTTTTACAATGGACTCAAGAAGCCGAAAAATTTAATTTATTACCTATTTTAGCTTTTGAAAATTCCCATACTTGGCATGGAGAATTGTCTCGACAACTTTATAATATCCATAATAATCAACAAAAATTTCTGACTATTATAACTACTTATTCTACTTTTATCGGCGATCGATTTCAAGGGCAATTACCTTTTTTTCCTCAGAAAACATTAATTGTAGGAGACGAAGCCCATAATTTAGGCTCACCTCGTTTATTATCATCTTTACCTGCTAATATTGGTTTAAGATTAGCCTTATCTGCTACTCCTGAAAGACACTTTGACGAAGAAGGTACAGATTTTTTAGTGGCATATTTTGGCAAGGTTTTAAAACCAGAATTTACCTTAAAAAATGCCATTGAAAAACAGGCTTTAGTTAAATATAATTATCATCCTATTTTAGTAGAATTAACCGATAAAGAAACTCTCCATTATGCTAAATTAACCAAAAAAATTGGTTGGGCTTTATCACAAAATAATAATATGGAAGATAACCATAATCTTAGATTATTATTACTCCGTCGATCGCGCTTAGTTGCTACTGCTAGTAATAAATTAATTGCCTTAAAAAGTTTAATGACGGAAAGGTTAGACATGAAAGCAACTCTTTTTTATTGCGGAGATGGTAACGTCAATCAAAATGAAAGGCAACTGGAGGCAGTCACAAGGATTTTAGGGAAAGAATTAAACTATCGAGTCAATACCTACACCGCCGAAACCCCTGTAGAAGAAAGAGAAAAAATCAAAAAACAGTTAATATCGGGAGAATTGCAGGGATTAGTGGCGATTCGTTGCTTAGATGAGGGAATTGATATTCCGATGATTGAAAATGCCGTGATTTTAGCCAGTAGCAGTAACCCTCGTCAATTTATTCAGCGACGGGGTAGAATTTTACGCCCCTATGAAGGCAAGAAAGAGGCGACTCTATTTGATATGATTGTCATACCACCGATTTTAGAACGAGAAGTGTGGGAAATCGAACGAAATTTGCTTAAAAAAGAGTTAAAAAGATTTATGGAATTTGCCTCTTTAGCTAATAATGCCGAAAGTGCGATCGAAATTCTGAATACTTTGCAACAAAATTTTTTATAATAAATCTTATTTTAAGTAAACAAGCGAATAAAAATGCTCAAAAATTAAATTCAGGTAGTTTTATAAAATTGGACAATATAAAACAATGCAAACATTGACAAAATATATTAGTTTAGAGGCTTTTTTGCAACAACCAGAAACAAAACCTACTAGAGAATATATAAATGGAAAAATTATCGAAAAACCAATGCCTAAAGGTAAACATAGTTTATTGCAAACGGAGTTAGCTAGTGAAATTAATTATTCTTTGAAGAAAAAAAGAATCGGTAGAGCTTTTAATGAATTAAGATGTACTTTTGGTCATAAATCCCTCGTTCCTGATATTAGTGTTTTTCAAACTGTGAATATTCCTTTAGATGAAAATGGAGAAATTGCTAATAATTTTAATAGCCCTCCTGATTGGACAATTGAGATTTTATCTCCCGAACAAAGCCCGATTAAAGTCATTAAAAATATTTCCCATTGTTTGGATTATGGTACTCAATTAGGATGGTTAATTGATCCTTTTGAAAAATGTATTTTAGTTTATGCTCCTTCTCAACAAGTTAAAATTTTTGAGAATCCTGAAACTGTAATTACTACTCCTAATTTTGCTCAAGATTTTTCTTTAACTGTAGGAGATTTATTTAATTGGTTAATCATTAATTAAGATTTCGATCGAGCCTAATCAATAATCTAACCTGATAAATTAGTACTCAATATTCTAATAATAACTTCGCATCTCGATCTTAATTTTTGGTAAACTTTTATTCATATTTTTTTCGCCTCTGTTTTATGGATAGCTAGAATGTCTTTAAAGATCATCCTATCGTGTCATGGAGTTAAGTTGATGAAAGCATTTGAAGTAATGGCAACCCTAAATAATGAAAAAGAACTGTTATTAGATGATCATTTAGATTTAGTGACACCTAGTAAAGTTAAAGTTATTGTGTTAGTATCCGATGAAAATGAGTTTGATCCTGATGATACCCCAGTAGAGGAGATTAAAGCTAGTTTAAGACGAGCTTTGCAAGAAAGAAAAGAAGGAAAAACTATACCAATTTCTGAACTATGGGAAGGAATTGATGACTAAATAATAAAATCATTTAAGGTTGCTATAATAATTTTTAATCGTTTTATAGAGAAGAATTATGACAAAACTTTCGATCGATATACCTATTCAAAATATAGCAGAATTAATAACCTCTATGAACAAACAGGAAATTGAAACCCTATATCTTCTTTTAACAGAAGAAGGGACAGAACTTTTAGAGAGGAAAAATGACGTTTTACTCA
>NZ_JBLZFY010000114.1:0-11612 GCF_050753365.1 Geminocystis sp. CENA526 | reverse complement strand
AGGAGGGATTGGCTTTTTATGTTTCCCAGACAGAAAATGATGATTTAGTCGCCTTTAATCGTTTCCGTAATACTGATTTAATGGGGGGTTATATTTATGCAGGAGAGGCGGAAAGTGAGGCAATTCGATCGAACTATCCCCAGTTTATTGATGAAGGTGTCGCTTTTTATGCCTACGGTGCAGGTTCACAAATGGCGGATAGTGTTACTCGTTTTCAAAGTAGTGGGGGAGGTGCATATCTTTATACGGCACAACCAGAAACTGAAAATGTAATTACTAATTATGCCAATAGTTTTAACCTTGAAGGAATCGCCTTTGAGGCTTTATTAGCCTAGTTTCTATATTATTTTGTAGTAAGGGCTTTAGCCCTTATTTTCTTTATCTTTTAATTATTTTAATCCCTAGTTATAAATAGAAAATTAGTAAGTTCTAAAGAGAGAATTAGAGATATTTTTATTCTATTAATTTAAAATTATTATAGCATTTATCAAGACTTAAAGGTATTTTCTTGAGTCAGTATTCTTAAGTAAGTAAGGTTAATGTTTATAAAGATTGTTAAGATTTGCAAAGAATAAATATTCTTTGAACCTCACTTATATATAGAAATAAAGTCGATCGAACGAAGAAAAAATTAATGACAAATAAAGACATTTTCTGCTTATAATATATGTTGAAAATTATAAATAGATTATCAATATATCGATAGTAATATATAATTTTTTTTCTATCATTATCAATCCTTGAAAAGGAGTGTCAAACCATGTCGATCGATCTTGCATCCAGTAAGTCTGCTCTTGTTACCGATTCCCTTGGGGTAAGCCATATTGTCTGGATAGATAATGGTTATATTTGGCACTCCGTCTATGATAATAATTCGGAAACTTGGAAGAATGGAGAGACGATCGCATTTACGGGGACTGAACCTGTTACCAGTCTAAATCTCGTAGCGAATGAAAACCTGATTGATGGACAGAATCCGGGGTTAGCTGTAGTTTGGCAACAGGGAAATTTGAATGATAGTGATTTTTATTACACTGCCGCCCAATATGATCAAAACTTAGATTTACAGTGGTTAAATACTCCTCAAGCCTTAACCTCTGATCAAGTCGGGGATTTAGAACCCACTGTCACCGTTAACAGTAGTGGCGAAGTGATTGTTATTGGTTCAAAGGTTGATTTTGACAATGTGTCTAATCTCAGCATTCAAGAAGATGCAGATTTTTATTCTCAAACATTTAGTATTAGCAGTACTCAATTCTCTACAAATACCACTACTATAACTCCTAATGCCTCCTATTCCCCCCAATTAATTAATAATGGGTTAGTCAATACAGGTGTTTTTGCTAGTGCCAACCAAAATACCAATCAAGCAGTACAGTTTGCCACAGAATCAGAAGGTTTTGGTGTTAGTAGCGAAACAGAGCAACCAGAGCAAGAGCCTATAGGCTCATGGAATGCAGAGGTATTTTTTGCCAGTAAATTGTTAAAAGATTGGGAATTGATGCACAGTGTGCCTAAAAGTGGTTTTCTTCGATCGATCATCACTCCTTTCATGGAACATTGGGAGCTTGTCGGTACATTATCAGGAGGTACAACTCTCCCTTTTGGGCAAGAAGAACTATCAATTTTTCTACAAACAAAGGCACAATTAGAATGGGAAAGTCCTAAAGAAATAAAAAGTCCATGGAAAAATACTCCCGTTTCTGAACAAACCGTTGATTATCAAAACAGTGATCTATTTGGTAATTTATTCGCAGATGACACAAATATACCAGTAGTAACAAAAAAATACGAGGAAAAAGTCCCATTACCTTTGGTTTTGATCTTGATTCTGTTTATAAATTTTCTAACTCTTCCCCTTATGATTTGTCCAGTATTGAGGATAATCTCAGCTTAACCGCATCGGTGAAATTCCCTATTATTCCCGCAGAAGAAACCGCCGGATTTTTTACCTTAGATGCGACGGGGAGTTTAGGGATCAACTTTAATCTTTCGGCTCAACCAAGCACTCAAGGGGGTAGTTATTCTCCTCAAACTTTAGGGGCAGCTCTAGCTATTTTGGGCGCAACGGCATTTGGTGAGATTGCTACCTTAGGTAAAGCTATATCTATGGGAGATGAAGAAGCACAAGCGGGAATTATCGCCGCCGACATAGCCATTAATGTGGCGGAAACTTTCGCCGCTTTTATCAATGGTGCTACCGAAGGACTGGATATGTCCGGTACGATCGGCTTTCCAGTTATGGGTACTGGAATAGTCGGAAAATTTCAAATTCCCTTTTTGCCTATAATTAGTGCGGAGATAAATGGAGGAATTAATACTTCTTTTAATTGGGGTATTGGCAATACAGATAACAGTATTGCTTTGACTTTTCCCATTGGTTTTGGAGTGAAAGTAGGACCCATCGGAGTCGGATTTAATTTCAATCCGGGTTGGACTTGGGATGTATTTGACGGTAACAAAAACTCCAGTAGTTCTAGCATTTCATCTGAAGTTCAAAGTTCTGCTTCTTTAGCACAAACAACTTCTGGCACTACCGCTAGTTTCGCAGGTTCTTTAATTACAGTGGATTTTGGCACGAATTTAAAAGAACTCCCCTCCCCTAGTGATTTTAGCGTCACTATGACGGATATTAATGGCAATCCCACTAATATTCCCGTTTTTAACGTGGTAGGAGGATCGAGTTCTAATTTAGTAGTTGTACAGTTAGAAAGTGTCATTCCTACTTCAGAAAATTTTGATTACAGTAATTCTGACAATCCCACTCCCACCAGTAACAATGTTTCTCTCAGTTTTACGAATAATGAAGGAATCACCGATACTAATGGTAATTCGATCGAACCTTTTACCATTGACAATATTACAAACAATACTCCTAACTCCATTGCCTATCAATACAACCCCACCAGTGGTAACAGTCAAAATTATATCAATCCCACTCTCCTTCTCGCTTTTAACACTCCTTTAGATACTAATGTTAATCCTGATCTCGATCGCTTCTCTGTCACCTCAAACAACACAGCTTTATCTATTACCAATGCTCAAGTAACTAGCAACGGAGTCTTATTAACCCTTGACTCATCGGTGACGAATCAGTCTTTACAGAATGTCTCTATTAGTTATAACGATAGCAGTTCTTTGGGCAATAACCCTTTAAAAGATAGTAATGGAGGTTCGATCGAATCCTTTACGATCCAAAACGGTATATCCACCCAAGTTTCTCAGTCCTTTGTTGGCATTGCCAATAATAATTCTAATGTTACATTATCTAACACAGTAACAGATTATAGTGTCACTGTTACTAATAGCGATGGTACAACGGTTAATAATGTCATAGTGCAAAGTGTTTCTCTGACAGGAGAAAATGCAGTATTAACTCTCAGTAATAATGTATCACCTGATCAAACTGTTAGTATCTTTTATCAAAATCAAAATATCACCAATTCCTTAGTCACAGGCATTACTCCCCCCGCCGTCTCTACTCAAGCGCTCATGGCTAATATTGAAGCAGATTTAGGGCAAGATAGTACTCCTGTCATTATTTCAGGTGGTTCATCTCCTTTATTAGCTTGGGTTGCGGATGTTCCCCCTTTAGAGGCGATCGCAGGTTTTGTTAATGGTAAAATCATCACTCTCAATTTTATCGATGAATTAGGCAATGGCACGGATGCACCTAATACCAATCAATTTACCGTCACCGATAGTGATAATAATAGCTATACCGTAGGCAATGTAAGTGTTTCGGGTAATAGTCTGACTTTAACCCTTAATACGGCAGTTACAGCAGATACTGAATTAAATATTAGTTATAATCTCTCCACTCCCACCGCTAACCATACTAATCTTTTCCTCAAAAATTCCTTTACGAATACAACCCTCTGGATTAATGAATTTAGTGATTTTGCGTTAACTAACACCATCGCAAATACTAATCCTCCTGTGATTTTGGGAGCAGGTGCGATCGTTGAAAACACTACCAGTAATCAAATTACTCTCGTTTTTGACCAAAATTTAATCAATCAGGGTGTTACTAATAGCGATTTTATTGTCGAAAGTAATGGACAAGTATTTTCGATCGAACCGAACATCACCATTAACGCCAATAATACGGTTATTTTATCAGTACAACCCCCAGAAGGTGCAAATCTCATCGGTAATGGAGACATTGTTACTGTCAGTTATACAGGGGATTCTTTGTCTAGCAGTAACGGTAATGTAGCCAATTTTACCAATCAAACCGTTATCACTTCTCCTTCCACCCCCACCACCGTCATTAAATACGCCTTACTAAATTCTAATGATACTAACCTCGTTAGCAATATTAGCAGTATTCCGGGGACTGGAGGATTTAACTTTAATCCCGTAGGTGCTTATGACTCCACTAATAACATTACAGTATTGGTGTGGTCAAATGCCAATAGTAGCGACATCAACACTAACCTTGTGTCAGGAGAGTTTTACACCGACGATAACGCCAGTTTAATTAATGAAAGTTTCAATCAATCCGATGTTTACTACTCCATTTATAACCCTTCAAGCAAAACATGGAGTCTAGCTTCTTCCATCGCACAACAACAAGGCTCAGAAGGCAAAATCGTCATCGGCGAATGGATTAATAATCAACTAATGACGGCATGGATTAACTATAACAACGGTGAATCCACTATTTATTGGTCAAGTCTGACTTATAATAATGGCGTGGCTACTTGGAGTACTCCTGCAATTCTCTACGCAGACGCAAATCCCGATCCCCTAACGGAGTTAAGTATCGTCACCATTGACGGTAAACCAACGGTTTTGTGGACTGAAACTCAAGCTACATCCTATAGTCAATTAACCCAAGAAGAATCTCCTCTCCTTTACTATCGTTTAGCAGAAACCAGTGGCACAACCCTCGTTAATGAAGGTATTTACGGAGCAGGTGGTAATGGTACTTATAGCGGTTCGATAACATTTAACGAAGTGGGTGCATTAGAAAACACTACCACGAATCAGGGGGATGCGAACCCTGCGGTATTCTTCAATTCTGGTAATAGTGCCACTTCTTCAACCATTCCTCTATCTGGTACTTCTTTCAGTCTCGAATTTTGGTTTAAAGTTCCCTCTTTACCCTCAAATACCCTAAATTTGGTTTCTGCTAATGGATTAATAAGTATCACGTTAAACAACAGTGGTTTATCTTTAAGTATTAATAACATTCCATTAAACTCTGATGGATTTACCCCCACGGCTAACCAATGGCATTATGTGGTAGCGACTTTTAACGGTGAAAGCAACACAGCAAATTTATACGTTAATAATCAAAATGTTGGCAGTTTAGACAATGTGGATTTAACTATCCCTAGCAGTACCAGTTTAACCCTTGCAGGTTCTTCTAATGGTAGTGTTTATTTAGATGAAGTGGCTTTCTATCGTCAAGCCTTAACCTATAATGACACCCCCAACATCTCCGATTTTGCTAATTTAACCCCCTCTCAAATTACTCAACTTCTATTCAATACCAGTCAAATAAGTAATAAATATAACTCTCAATATATCGCACCCTTGCCCCCCGGACCTAATACTAATTATGTAACTTATGAGAATGGTCAATGGGGTATTCCTAGCACGATCGATCCTACCTATAAACCCATCGCTACTCAATTATCAGACGCTAATAAAGTCCAATGGGATGTGACTTCCTATACCACCGCTAACAGTAGTGGCTACGTTAATCCTAACGGCAATCCTGATATTTTCTTATCCTTAAACTTGGGTAATCAGGTGACAGGTAATAAAATCAGTTCGATCGAAGTAACAGCTAATAACATAACATGGAGTGTAGGTAATACTAATGGTTATCAATTAGCAGTAGTGCAAGGAGATAAACTACTTAATCCTGTTAACCCTAACGGCAGTTTTAACTATACCATTCTGAGTCCGAATGTGGACTTAGATTTATTTCTCGATGCAGGAAGTAATAGTTTCCCTACTGGTACAACTTTTAATGTCACTATCAATTACAGTAACGGAAGTACTACCACTCAAACATTACAAGCAGGAGATGTCACCAGTGAACCCACAAGCATTAATTTTAATCAAGTATTAGGTATCGCCACCGTTACCGAAGCCAATGATTCCTCTCTTGCCTTAATCGATAGTGGTTTTATCATCAATACCAATAACCCTAGTATCGGTTACTCGATCATCTCGGCTGATTTTAACAACGATGGTAAATCAGATGTCGCCGTAGGAAATCGAGGCTATACCAACACATCAGGTACAGTATCAGGGCAAGGTACAATCCAAATTCTTTTTGGCGGAGGTGCAGTCTTATCTAACAGTGAAACTAATCCCCTTACCGCTAACGATTTAAGTGGTAATCCTAATGGTGTGTTGATTACTGGCTTAAGTGATACAGGACAAGCCAACGGCGATTTTCCTTTCAGTATGGCGACGGGGGATGTCAATGGTGATGGTTATGAGGATTTAGTTATTGGTGATCCTAATGCTAACCAAGTTTATGTTATCTACGGTTCTAATAATCTAGCAGGAAAAACCATTAATGTCACCAATTTGGGTAGTCAAGGTTATGTTATTAATGCTCCCACTTCTAACATTGGCTTTGGTTATTCCGTAGCGGTGGGTAACTTTAACAGTAATGCCCAATCTACTGGGACTTATGCCAGTGGTACTAAATTTGATATTGCCATCGGCGCCCCGGGTGCTAATAATGGTAATGGAGCGGTTTATGTTGCCTTTGATGGTAGTTCTACCCTTTCCACTATCTACAATTCTCAACAAGATGGAGAGTTAGCAGGTTATAGCCTTGCAGTTTCTAGTCGTACAGCTAAAGCTATTACTTTTACTGGCAATAAAAATTCTGATGATTTAATCATAGGAGCGATCGGCTATCAAGGTACAGTTACTAATAAATGGAATGGTTTAAGTGGACTTCCTAGTAGTGCCAATAATAACCCCAACGGACAATCTTACCCCTCCACCTCGATCGCCGAAATTGGTGCTGTCTATGTTTATCAAAGTAATAGTACTGAAACTTTAACGGAATATGTGAGCTATACGGGTTCAAATTTACCCTCTAGCAACGGTACAGCTAATAATGGCAACTTGGGAAGTGCTTTAAATAGTAGTGACTTAGATGGAGATGGAATCAACGATTTAGCCATTTCTGCCCCCGGAGACGCTAATAACAAAGGAGCAATATATGTTCTCAAAGGTGGAATTAGTAAAAATACAACCCCTCAAAATATCACCAGTGTAGCTAACCTAGGCATTGTAGGAGGGCTTTCCTTTAGTCAAACAGGCGCAATTATTACCTCTCCCGGAGATGTCAATAACGATGGTTATGCTGACTTTTTGATTACTGCACCTCAAGGCGCAAACGGTACAGGGCAAGGTTATGTGCTTTTTGGACCTCTTAACCTGAGTGACATTGGTACTATTTTTGACCTCAACGTTACCGCTAATGATAGTAAAAAGACTTTCTTACTCAATGGAGATCAACCTTATCAGTTAGTCGGTTCGGGTGCAAGTGGCATTGGGGATGTCAATGGTGATGGGGTGGACGATTTAATGATTAGTGCTACCAATGCAGGACAGTTATACACTATTTTTGGTCATCCTTGGTTAGCGGACGATGGTAGTATCAAACTAGCAGATATTTCTGCAAATAATGGTTTTGTCATTGATGGTGATCTTTATCAGGGTTCTAGTAATCAAACTCTCACGGGTAATGGTAATAATGTGGTGATGTTAGGGGATGTAAATGGTGATGGTTTTGCTGATGTGCTTTCGGGAGGAAGCGAAAAAGGCGGAGTGTTGATTTTTGGCAATAGTACCAAAAATCTGGTGGATGCGGCGGTAGGAACAGACGACATAGTTATTACCGTATCCAACCAAACTGTTAATAAGTTTGTGGCGTTGGGAGATATTAACGGTGATGGTTTACAAGACTTAGGGGTAATTGACAATAACAATAACTTCTATGTGCAGTTAGGCTCTCCCAGTTTATCCCCTACGGGAAGCACTATTAGTCTAAGCACCGTGGCTAAAACTTCTATTGTTAATGCGTTAGGGGTAGGAGACTATAACGGCGATGGCTATGATGATTTGTTATTGACATCCTCTAATGGGGGGCAATCCCTTTACTTGGGTAATAGTCTTGGTGCATTGAGTCGTTCAGAAACCTTTAACGGGGGCAGTAACAGCGTCTTTAACGGTATCGGCGATGTGAATGGGGATGGGTTTAGCGACATCGGTGGTGGCTCTCCTACTAGCAATCAAGTCAGTCCTTTTTATCCCATCGCTAATGGGCAAGGAACTGTTTATTTAGGTAACTCAGGAGCTAATTCTAATTCGGGTATTCCCCTCCTCCCCCCCACCGCAGGTGTCAGCGCTCCTTTACAGACCGACTCTTTATCCTGGTTTACGAAGACTAATTTCAATCCGCCACAGTCAACAAAATTTAACGGAGCACCGTCCTTGGCTGTGTACAATGATTATCTCTACATGGGATATACGGGGGTAAGTAATTCCAGTAATAACGGGTCTCCTTTTGTGCAACGGAGTGCTGATGGGTTTAATTGGGAAGGGTTAACTAATTTTCAAAACTCCATTGGTCAAGCTAGTACTGGCTTTACATTAGAAGTCTTTAAAGACACCCTATATGCGGCTTATGTTAATACCAGTGGAGAATTGATCATTACCTATGCAACTCCTAGTAGCAACGCTTTAGGCTTACAATTTAGTTCTAGTCAAAACTACTATACGAATCAGTACGTTAGCTACGTCAGTCCCGCCTTGGCGGTGTTCAAAGATAATCTTTATGTGTTTTATGCCACAGGTAATGAGTATAGCAGTTCGTTTGGATATTATTCCAGTTCGGACGGAAAAACATGGACTCATGTTAACTCTATTGCTATTACTAACGGCTTCTTACCCCTAGGTGCGTCCTTCGCCGTTACGACGGATGAAAATAATTTGTATCTCAGTTATGCCACTGGTACTGGTTCTAGTACTTCAAATAGTTTAACCTTTGCGACCTTTAACGGTTCATCTTGGAAATCTAGTCCCATTGAACAAAAACCCCTTCGGGGTAGCGGTTTGCTATCTGTGAGTGATACTTTGTATAATTTTTACTTACCATCGTCTGGGGATGTGAATGTCATCACCTCCACCGATCAGGGTAGCAACTGGAGTGAGCCTAGTCTGCTTCAAGACGTATCAAATCAATACTGGTTAACCTATCCCAATCCGGTATATTACCAAGAAAATATTTATCTCGGTTATGGGATTCAATCTAGTGAGAATGGAAACGTTCAGGTTGCCTATGGTATCTCTAATCCTATTTATCAGTCTAATCAAACTCAGCAATTCGGGCAACAACTTGAGAATATTGGGGACTTTAATGGTGATGGTATTGACGATTTTGCCGTCCTAGCACCCGGCTTTTTCTCGAATGTGAGTATTTGGAATTGGAATAATAACCTCCTGGAAAATAACAAAGGGGCAGTATTAATCTACTACGGCTCCACCGACGGCTTTAATAGCGAATCCACCCCAGATGTTGTCTTGGGCACTCCTGCCCCGACTTCTGCCTCCAATGTAGCCAATAACCAAGCTCTGCTGTTAACTCAAATGGCTTCGGCAGGGGATATTAATGGCGATGGTTACGATGATCTGATTATCGCTTCCCCTAGTACGGCACTCAATAGCGAAAACACAAAGGATGGGGAAGTTTTCGTCGTCTTTGGTGGGAAGAATTGGGGTAATACCTATTCCGCAAAGAATGCCTTTGACTTAAACAGTTTAAGCAACAATCAATCTAATGCCAACACTAATAACTCTAATCAAAATGGCTTTTTAATTACTGGTTTACCTGCATCTCAGGCAGGAATTTCCCTAGCAGGAGGGGAAGATGTTAACGGTGATGGATTTAGTGATTTTATCATTGGTGCTCCGGGGGATAATGATAACCTCAGTTATGTTATTTTTGGTAGTGACTTTAATAAAACCGTCACCCAAACAGGTACGATCGGAAATGATGTCATGATTGGCACAGCAACAGGGGAAAGTTTCATCGGTGGTGAAGGCAATGATCAAATTTATACCAATGGCGGTATTGACGTAGTTTATGCAGGTACGGGTGACGACTTTGTTACCGTCAATGATACCTATTTCCGCCGTTTAGACGGTGGTGCTGGTACAGATGTTTTAAGATTTGAAGGTTATAACGGGCAAGATTGGAATTTAACTACCCTCTCCCCCGGTAGTCGTTTACGCAACTTTGAAATTTTAGTCACGGAAGGTTATGGCGCTAATACCTTAACTCTCAATTCCTTAACCGTTACCCAACTTTCACCCACCAATACTATCACCGTGGTAATGGATAAAAATGATACCCTTAATCTCAGTGCTGATTTTAGTCTTAACGGTACAGTACATCAATATAACCAGAAGTTCGATCGATATACCTCCAATACTTCCTCTGCTACCGTATTGCTTAATCGCATCGTAGAAACAGGCACAACTAATCTCATTACTGTTACGAAAAATGCTTCTTCTACCAACAGCCCAACATCGAACTTAACTTCAGAAGTCGCTTCTGTTAATGCAGAAATCATGACTTCCTTTAGTACCGATGAGTCAGGTAATGAAACCGCTCAAAGTTTTGCTAGTTCAGTATTTAGTGCCACACAAAGTGATCCTAATGCTCCTACTCGTCTCTCGGTGTCTAATCCCACTGCTAACGAAGCCGATGGAGAAGTCTCATTTACCATCCAACGCACGGGAGATTTAGATAAGTATGTGCAAGTGCATTACATCACCCAAGATGGACGAGGAAAGGCTGGAAGTCATTATCAGTCTGTGTTAGGGAGAACAGTATTTAAACCGGGGGAAACCACTAAAACCGTTTCTGTACCTTTAATTTTAGATGATGTTTATACTGGTACAAGGGATTTAGGCTTACTCGTCACCCTCGAAGAAGAAAGTCACACCCTTCTCGATGATGAATTTCATCTCTATATTGATTCCACTAATGGACAAATTCGCAACTGGAATCATATTAAAGGGGAAAAACCAAATAGTGTTATGGGAGGTGAATTAGAATTTCGAGTTACTACCACCGATGGTAAAGCTCAAATGAAACTTTATTTTGAAGGCAACTCAGACTTTAATAATTACTATATCTTCAATAATGACACTCAGAAATTTGAAGGCTTTAAGGGTGCAAGATTTTTTGATGAAACAGGAGATGGTAAATATGAAGGAGCGATTTTAAATTTCCAAGATGGTAGTAAATATGATGTGGATGGTGCAGAAAATGGCATATTTTTACAACGGGGATTTTTTGCCGATGGAGAAGCACCCGAAATTATCCTTGATACTGCCATGTATCGTTTCCGTAGTCTGCAAACCGAAGGTGCTTATTTATACGTTGGTGCGGAAGAAAAAGAATCTGTATTAGCTAACTATAGCAATAATTTTGTCAAGGAGGGATTGGCTTTTTATGTTTCCCAGACAGAAAATGATGATTTAGTCGCCTTTAATCGTTTCCGTAATACTGATTTAATGGGGGGTTATATTTATGCAGGAGAGGCGGAAAGTGAGGC
>NZ_JBLZFY010000113.1:0-12321 GCF_050753365.1 Geminocystis sp. CENA526 | reverse complement strand
ACTTCTCCAATAATTATTTTTACCCGATTGAAAATGACGATAAACTATATTAATTTAACGATTTCAATATCTAAATTGATTTAATTTTTTATTTCTGGAGATGTCTAATGGTTTGAGATTCCTTCGCTATCGCTCGGAATGACAGATTTTTATAGTTAATATGTAAATATTAATTGAAATTTCTATAGCTTTGATTATTTTAAAAATCCAATTGTTATAAATTAACAGTTTGAATTTAACCTAATACCTGACACCTTTTTTTAGACATAATTTATCATACTTAAAGTAGGAGAGCCATAATTGTTGATTTAAAACGGAAGAATGGTGGGCAATGCCCACCCTAAGGTTATTTGAGTAGTTGTAAATATTCCTCTTTAAAGTAGTGTAATGTACTTAATACGGGATTGGGTGCAGTTTGCCCTAAACCACATAAACTGGTGGCTTTCACCATGTGGGATAATTGCTCTAATTTGCCTATATCCGCTTCGGTGGCTTCACCGTTGAGAATTTTAGTCAACATTTGATATAGTTGCACTGTACCCGTACGACAGGGGATACATTTTCCGCAGGTTTCCCCCCGACAAAATTCCATATAAAATCGGGCAAGGGCTACCATATTAGTATCTTCATCTATGACTATCAAGCCTCCTGATCCCATAATAGTACCTAATTCCTTCAGGGATTCATAATCTACGGGTGTATCAAAATATTGATAAGGAATACAACCCCCCGAAGGACCACCTGTTTGTACGGCTTTGATTTCATTATTATTAGGCACTCCTCCTCCCATTTCTTCCACAATTTGGCGAATAGTTGTACCCATCGGCACTTCGATTAAGCCTGTGTTGTTTACCTTACCAGTGAGGGCGAATACTTTTGTACCTTTGCTTTTTTCTGTGCCAATGTTAGCATACCATGCTCCTCCTTCCCTGATAATTGGTACGATGTTGGCGTAGGTTTCCACGTTGTTGATTAAAGTTGGGCATCCCCATAACCCCGATTGGGCAGGATAGGGAGGGCGAGGGCGAGGGTTGCCTCTGTCTCCTTCGATGGAAGCGATTAAGGCTGTCTCCTCACCACAGACAAACGCCCCCGCACCCACTCTAATATCAATCTTGAAGTCAAACAGGCTGTTAAATATTTGTGTGCCTATCAAGTCTTGTCTTTTCGCCTGTTGAATGGCTTTTTGTAACCGTGCGATCGCCAGAGGATATTCGGCTCTAACGTAGATGTAACCTTGATTTGCTCCCACTGCATAACCTGCGATCGCCATACCTTCAATAATCCGATGCGGATCACTTTCAAGTACACTACGATCCATGAAAGCACCTGGATCACCTTCGTCTGCATTACAAACAATGTACTTTTGTTCACTAGGCATTTTTGCCACCGTAGCCCATTTTAAGCCCGTAGGATAACCACCACCACCTCTGCCTCGTAAGCCACTGGTGACGACTTCCCTAACTACCTCTTGGGGTGTCATTTCGTGCAAGGCACGGTATAGCTGTTGATAGCCACCTACGGCAATATATTCTTCGATGCTTTCAGGGTTGATTTTTCCGCTATTTTCTAAAACAATGGGCATTTGCAAAGCAAAGAAGGGATGTTTATAGTCACCCAAAGGCGCACTCGCCTCCCCTTCTCCTTTTAAGGCAGAGACGATCGAACTTGCATCTTCGGGGCGCACATTCTCGTATAATAGGTTAAGAGGGGCAATCTCTACTAAAGGACCTCTACCGCAAAACTTCATGCAACCTACAGGGACGATCTCTACTTCATCCTGTAACCCTTGAGCTTCGATCGAACTTTTTAACTCATTAATTATAGACTCTGAACCCGAAGATTTACAACTAGCCGCACCACAGCATAAAATCCTTATGGCTTTACGTTTAGCGATGGTTTCTTCTGCGATATATTCTAATCTACTTAGCTCCATAAAATTCTCCTGTGATAAAAAATATGTTAATTAATGAGGAATGAGGAATGATTATTTTTAGCAGTTTTACTAATAGAAACTAAGATTTTTTTTATTTCTATTAAATCAGCATAAATAGAGGTAAATCCTTTATCATTCAAGTAATTAGATGTATGTAATAGCTTTAGCCAATATAAAGAATGATTAGTATTTTTAATAGCTATATTTAACGTCTCAATAAAATCAGTGTCATCCTCTACATACTCTAATCTACTAATCATTGCGCCAATAGAAGTACCACTTCGTAAAATTTGTTTACTTAAAATATATTCTTTTTTCTCCTCCTTTAAATACTGAGATAATTTAATAATTCTTAAGGCGAAATCAAAAGATTTTTGTTTAATAATATTGTCCTTCATTCCTCATTCCTCATTATTTTCCAGCCACTGTTTAACTTGTGCTAATACCGCCTCTGAAGTTTGTTTTCCGCACACTTTCCCGTCATAAACCGCCGCAGGTGCTAGACCACACGCTCCAATACAACGAGCCGTCATTAAGGAAACTTTGCCGTCTGGAGTTGTTTCTCCTTCATGCAAATTTACCTCTTGTGCTAATTTGTCTAGTAATTCGGCTGAACCTTTAACATAACAAGCTGTACCTAAACACACTACGCAGTTATGCGCCCCTGAAGGTTTGAGGGAGAAAAGATGATAGAAGGTAGCGACTCCGAATACTTGACTTAAAGGCAACTTGAGTTGATGCGCAATATAGATTAAGACTTCTTCTTCTAAATAACCGAAGGAAGATTGTGCTTTATGTAAAATTTCAATAAGTGCATCTTGACGATGTTGATTGCGTTTGATAGTTATATCTAAGACTTTGAGACGTTTATCCCCTGCATTAGCCTTTTCCGATGGAGGCTTTAACATTGTTTTAGGCATTTCTTACTCTTTTATTTCCCTTTCTGATTCGGAAAATAACCCCTAATAGTTAATATGGTCTTTTATTACTTAATTCTAGGTCAGTAATTTGAGACTAAATCACAAATTTAACATATAATCATAATTAGTTACTTTAATTAACATTAATAATTTTGTTTCTTTAAGTATGATAAATTTTTCTTAAGACAGCAAAACAGTTTTTATTTAACCTAATTCTTAATTATGTGTTTAGCTATACCGGGTAAAGTCGTCACTATTGAAGGAGAAAATCCCTTTGCAAAAAAAGGGAAAGTCAGTTTTGGGGGTATCCTAAAAGAGGTTAGTTTTGCCTATACCCCTGATGTAAAAATAGATAATTATGTTGTAGTTCATGTGGGTTTTGCTTTAAATATTATTGATGAAGAAGAAGCCGAAAAAACTTTGACAGATTTAGTGCAAATGGGCATTTTATCTTAATTATTTTTAATAAATTTTCTCAATCTTCTATTCATTTATATTTGATGATAAACTTTATTTTGTTTATACCAATTAACAATTTTATCATCAAGAAAAAGAGTTAAAGATTGTTTTTTGATCTTTTTTTAGTCGATCGAAGTAGCGATTTTTAACACCTTTAGTCAAAGCAATTTTCGCTTCTGGATATTTTTCGATAAATTCGTTTAATCGTTTACGAGTTATTATGGGTATGAAATTCTTGAAAAGGAAAATCAGCTAAATAACAGTTATCTTGTTCACTCCATTGAATCACGATACTGTAATGATTATTCATTTTAATTCCTCCAATTTTTTCAATCTTTTTTCTGTAGATTATAAAGATCGATCTTCCTTGTGGACTTTTCATCGTATATTTGTTCTGAATGAAAATCTATACAGATTAGATTAATAATCTTATCATAAAAATTAGTTCAAACTCTAAAAAAGATAATTTAAGTTGATGACAATATTAATAAAAGAGACTGTTAAGGAAATTTCACGACTTTCTGAAGATGAACAAAATATTCTCGCTATTTACATAAAAAAACATCTAAAAGAACTTTTAGCCGAAGCCCAGAGGGAAAAATATATTGAAGAAGGAAATTATAATATTGATGATTTTAATGAGGAAACTAAACAAGCAATTATCAATATTGAAGAAGAAGAAAATTTAACTATTTGTACAAATAAAAATGATCTTTATAATCAATTAGGAATTTAATGTTAATACCAATTTTTGAAAATACTTTTAAGAAAGATATTAAACGTTTACAAAAGCGTGGTAAAAATATCGAAAAACTTAAAATTGTTATTGATAAATTATTGGATAATCAACCATTAGAAATAAAGTATAAAGATCATGCTTTAACTGGTAATTGGAAAAGTTATCGAGATTGTCATATTGAACCAGATTGGCTTTTAATCTATAAAATTACAGAGACTCATCTTTTTCTAGTTCGCACGGGTTCACATTCTGATTTGTTTTAATGTTGCATATATAAATAACTATCAATATTTTCTGAAAAATCGGCAGGGGCATCTATACTAAGATTTTTAGCAGTTTTTAAAAAAGTGTAAGTTAGCTCATCATTTTCTTGATTTTCTTGTTCAATGGTGATTTCAACTTCCGTATTTAGTTTGAAATTAACTGGTGATGATGGTTCAAAAACTTCACCATTAAAAATAGCTTTGATAACTTGAATCATAATATTTTCAATTTAGTATTTCCAAAGTTTTATAATTCTATCATCTCCACTACTCGCAAAAAGATTTTGACAAACTAGATTAGAAAGTGTTGATATATAACTGTTATGGTGAGAATTTAAACTGAGTATATCACCTGTTAAATAATTCCAAATTTTAATAGTTGAATCAGCACAACCAACTATAATCGATTTCGTTTCTTTATCAATAATATTATTGCTAAAAATATCAGTGTTACTATCTAATTGAAATTGAATATCATTATTTTTAAAGTTATAAATATATACTCCATCCGTTGATTTTCGTTTATCATTATCAAAAATAAAGATTAATTCATCTAATAATTTAATTTCAAAATTAACAGCGGGAGCAGAAATATTTATACTATTAATAATTTCAGAAGACTGAGCGTTAATAATCTGTAGAGAATACGAACTAGACTTAGAAGAAAAGCCATTAAGAACTTGCTTTCTATTAGAATGAATATTTACGAATAAACTATTTCCTCCACTAAATTTAGTTTTATTTTCTTTTACAAACAATAATTCTCCAGTATTAATATCCCATGTAATTATAACCTCAGATAATTTTAAGTAATTGAATAAATGATCAAGAGCCAATTCTTTAAGTGATTTAAAAGATTGAGATTTAATAAAGTTAATAAAACTAACAAAATTTTGACCTTTGGTTGATAATAACCCTAGCTCAAATTCTCCTGATATACATTCAGTAACTTTTAATATATTATCAAGAAAAATACTGAAATTACATGAAATATAATTTTCATCTTCGCTAAGTTGCAAAAAATTAGTGTAACATAAATGATTTTCAAACTGAGAATTTATATTTAATTTTTTTTCTATTTTTCCTGTTAATAAATTCCAAACACTTAAACCATAAACAGAAGGAATTATCGCTAAATATTGGTGCAAATTAAAAGCAATGTCATTATATTCTTTCTCTATGCAAGATAATAATTCTCCTGAATTAAGATTCCATGTTTTGATAGAATATCCATTAATTCCAAATAAATAATTATTATCGGAACTAATAGCTAATCTATAACACTGATCTCCAAGTAAATCAATAATTTCATTGATTTGATCAAAAGATAAATCAGAAATCTTCGATTTATCTAGTAATTTTTCTAAATAACATTCTTGAACATAATTAAATTTTTTCTTGTAAGAATAATAAAAACGATCTTTAAAATAACAGTAAGGTTGATTATTGATTAAATTCTGAATTTTATCTTTGATACTAAAATCGATGTCTTTTACTTTTCTTTTTTCTTCTAAGTTCCAGATGCACAGAAGTCCTCTTGTATCAATAGCAACTAAAAATTTACCATTAGGACTTAGTTCGAGATCGGCAACAGCATATTTATCGGAAAATTTGTATTTTAAAAATCTATCTTTAAAATAAGTTGAAGTTGCTATACATTTCCAATTTTTCTTTGTTAAGTCATCTTTTTGTGACTCTATAATTTCATTCAATTTTTCAAAAAGTCTCAAGCTATTATTAATAGTCAATTCATAATTGGGATCGATTTCTAAGGCTTTCTGGTAACTATTAATAGCTTCTTGGTAATTTTCCATCTCCTCTAATATACTACCTCTGTTATTCCAAATAACAATATCATTGGGATCATAGATCAAAGCATTGTCATAGCAAATAAGTGCGTTTTTATATAATCGTAAATCAAGAAAAGCCTGTCCTTTGTAAAACCAAGCTAAACCTGCAATTTTTGTATCTGGTTGACGTTCCAAATATTTTAAACATTTATCAAAACTGCTTATAGCTTCCTCGTAGTGTTGTAACTCATATAATATTGAACCATGTAATTGCCATATATTAACATCACTGATTAAGTTCTGGTCTTTTGGTTTTAATTGAATAAAATTATCGAAACAAAGAATTGCTTCCTTATAATTATTCATTTGAAAATGAAGAAGACCACAAGCCATCCAAACGCGCCAATCATTTTCTTTGATTTGTAATGCTTGATTATAACTTTCTAATGCGTTCTCAAAATTCCTCATTTTTTCCCAATCTCTACCCAATAGCAACCAAGAGTCACTATCATCTGGATTGATTTTCAATACCTGTTGATAACTATAAATTGCGTCTTCATAACATTGGAATTGTTGACTCAATACTTTCCCTCTATTTTTCCAAGCTAAATCATTCGTAGGATCTGTTTCTACTGCTTTGTTATAACAGTTTAATGCTTCTTGATATTTTTCTAAGCGCCCAAAAACAGTACCCTTATTATTCCACGCTAGAGAGTAATTAGGGTCAAGTTTGACGGCATTTTCATAACATTTTAAGGCTTCTTCAAATAAACCAGAATGTAAAAAATCATTTCCTTTTAATCTCCAAGATTCAGGAGTTTCTTGTGGTTTTTCTAGCGATCGAGCTAAATCTAAACCTTTTTTAATCAAATCTGAAGAATACTTATTGATTTTTCCTTGATTAGAAGGAGTTAAATTATCATTATTTTTATCTTGATTAGTCATCTTTTAAACTCCTAATTTTTCTTTCAATTCTTTTAAACTTTCTTGAGCCTTCGCAATTTCTTCGTCAAGATGTAACGCCATTTCTGCTAATAAATCCTTTCCGTTTTCTTTTGCTCTATCCACCTGTGATTTTAACTCATACAAGTCCGTTTGTGTTAATGCTTCTATTTCAGATACGATCGCACCTATGCGAGAACGACATTGAGCAATTTTACGAATAATTTTGATGAGTTCGATCGCAATACCTTCACCCTTAACCGATTCTGGACTAATTTCCCAATTAGCCAAAATTTCCCGTAACTTATCCTCATTTCCTTGCTCATAAGCCTCATTTGCCATTATCATCAAATCTTGACGACGGGCTTTTTCTTCCTCATCAGTAACTAAATCAGGATGAATACGTTTAGCAACTTCTCGATATAACTTTTTCAGACTATCAGACGGCTTAAAATTCCTTGAAGACTCCAAATAAGCCATATACTCGTTAATTTGAGCCTGTATTTGCTCTAATTCCGTGTAACGACTACCGATAATTTGAGCATATTCTCGTTCAAAACTATGTAACTCCCCCTCAAAAGTTCTTAATTCTAACTCTTTTTGAATTAACTCAGACTCCAAAGCCTCTAATTCAGCTTGTTTCCTCTTTAATTCTTCTTCTTCGGGGCTTAAACTTGGTACTAAATTCATGATTGAGTCAAAGATAGTTTGAAACTTGAAAACAATATTATTGTACAATGAGAAAAGACGAATTAATTATTTTTAATATATGTCCTCAATAAATTATTAATTTCTATTTGATGAGCAACTTCATTTTGTTTATACCAATGGATAATTTCAGCATCAAGAAAAAGAGTTAAAGATTGTTTTTCAGAAGATTTTAAACCACGTTTAATGACAGCATTTTTTGCCATTTCTGGGGTAATTTCATGACAATCAGAAAAATCAATATCCTCATCAGTCATTGATTCTAGTTTTTCCCAATCAGTCATAGATTTCATTGAAGTAGATTCGTTGCTCATTTTTTGTAGCCTTTCGTGCTGATAAATTCTAATTTTATTACCTATTTCTGTGTAAACAACCACAATAGTTTTACCATTTAACAAGCCAATGGCAATAAATCTTTGTTCACCATAATTAAATCGATCGTCTTCTATTGTAACTGTATCATAATCAAATATTTTTTGAGCATCAATAAAATCAATACCATGCTTAGTAATATTGATTTGACGTTTATTCTCATCCCATTCAAATTTCATCTTCAATTATATTTATTTTCAATGTAGGGTGAGCAAAAAGCCCACCATTTTTGATCAATTAAGCACTAAAATACTTCGCTACAGGATGATAACAGACGGATTAATTATTTTAAATATAGCAGTCAGTTATCAGTTATGAGAATTTCTTATCCTAAAAGGGAAGAGGGAAGAGGGAAAAGGGAATAGTGATGGTATCTTCAACATTTTTGGTTGATAATTTATTTCTCACAAATCATTCCTGATTGCTATATATTTTCTATAAAAGTGTATTAATAACGAATATTAAAATCTTGTAAAGCTAAGTTTAATTCATTTAAAAATTCAACTTTTACATCTGTAACAATCGCAGAAGGTGAACCCGAATAACACCAGTTAATCAGTTCATTTAATTTACTTTTTTCTCCTTGTGCTATGATTTCCACAGAGCCATTTTCCAAATTATATACATATCCATCTATTCCTAATTCTCTGGCTTTATTTCTAGTATATAACCGAAAACTTACACCTTGAACTTTACCAGAAACAATAATTTTTACTGCTTGATTCATTTTTTTGATTCTTTAGGGGTTTCGATACCGTGACTTTTTCCTAATACCCAATGACGGCGGAAAAAACGATATAAAGATGACTCTTCTAATGATAAATAAATTGGTCGCCCATGGGGACAAGTATGAGGATTTTTTGTCATTTTCCAATCGTTTACTATATTTTGCATCTGTTTTATAGTCAATTTTGTACCATTACGAATTGCAGTACGACAAGCGATCGAAACTTGGGCGGAATCTATATCACCTCCCCAACTTAATTCTATTAAAGCATCTAAACAATCTGCCCTATTTAATAAGGCTGAAGGGATGCTTCTAATTGCCCATAAATCTTCGCCAAAACAATCTATATCTAAAGTTAAATTACCTAAATTTTCTACTTGTTTAGGAAGTAATTTATTTAAAATAATGGGATTTTCTAAGTTAACTATTTGCCATTGATTTTTGAGATTTTCATAGAGTATTCTTTCATGGGCAATGTGTTGTTCTATTAACCAAATTCCTTCGGAATGTTCTGCTACAATATAAGTATTTCTAGCTTGGGCGATTACTTGTAAATTAATTAACCCTAAATTATCTTGATTTTCTTCTATTTCTTGAGGTAAATTATCAACATTATAAATAGCTTTATTTTCTGCTACTTTGAATATCTTTTCCACTCTTTTATTTTCGAATTTAGTGGATAAATTGTTATCAGTAAGTTTAAAAATTTGTTCGATATTTTCCTTAATAGTTTCTTGCCAAAAGTCCACATTATCTAAGTAAATTTCGGCTTTGGCAGGGTGACGATTCCAGTCAATTTGTCGAGGAGATGTTTGTAAGTGTATGAAGATTAAGGGATAACGATCGCGCGGTAGGGTACGATGAAAAGTACTATAAATAGGAGACTCTAATTCAGGACATTTGACGACTCTACCATTTACTCCTATTTTAACCCAATCGTTGCGAGGACGGGAAACTCGATCGGGCATTCCTAAGACTAATTTAAGGGAAGAAAGATTATTTTCATAGGGAGTATTTAAGGTAATATCTCTTTCTTCTAAGTCTGAATATTTGACAGTTTTTAACAGTTGAGGAAAAATTTTAGTGAGATTATTATTACCACTAATATGGAAAATAAGTTTATCATCCACAAACAATTGCCAAGTCACAAGGGGATGACATAAAGCTAATTCTGAAATCAAAATTGAAATAGATTTAAGTTGTTTTTTAAACTCTGGATTAACTTGCCTTCTGAGGGGAATATTGCCAAATAAATTACTAACATGAATAATAGTACCAACGGCGATGGCTTTGGGATAACATTTTATTACCTGCGTTTGATGGGTAATCATCTCCCAACCGCAACTATCCTTAACTCGACTGGTGATATTTAAGTCAGCTAACTGCGCGATACTATGTAAAGCCTCTCCCCGAAAACCGAGGGTATGAATTTTAGTTAAATCATCGGTGGAAGTAATTTTGCTAGTGGTATGGGGTTGAATCGCCATCAATAAATCTTCTTCTTCCATCCCTTCACCGTTATCTGCGACTTGCAAACTCCATGACTCAGGATAAAGGGAAATAACAATGCGACTGGCTTTGGCATCCAAACTATTTTCGACTAATTCCCTCACAACGGCGGTAAAAGAATCAATGACTTCTCCTGCCGCAATTAATTTAATGACGTTATCAGGTAGTTTTTTGATACTCATAATTTAATTGGGTGTTGCCTCATAGTATTTTGATGAAGGTAGGGAAGAGGGAAAAAGGAAAAGGGAAAAGTGAATAATGAATAGTCGCTTTAGCAGACGGTAGCTATTAGGCGTGTAATTCATTACACGCTGGGTTATTGATTAACAACAATTCTCCATTCTCCATTCTCCATTCTTCATTCTTCATTCAATTTCGATCGTATTCAAAAGACGAGTTACGATAACTCTAGCATTTCTACCACCAGAGGGAATTAAACGATGACATAAAACACTAGGCGCTAAATATTTAATATCATCGGGAATCACATAGTCTCTACCTTCTAAATATGCCAGTGATTGACTCGCTTTTTGCAGTGCGATCGTACCACGAGGGCTAACTCCTAAAGTAATTTCATCATCACTCCTTGAGGCAGAGACTAAATTAACAATATATTTTTGTAGCTCACTACTAACCTTAACTTGAGCAACCTGTGTTTGTAACTCTTTTACTTCTTCTAAAGAAATACAGGGAGAAAGTTCATTCACAGTGGTAGAATCCAGTTGTCTTTCTAACATTTGCACTTCTTCTTCAAAGGAAGGATAACCTAAGCTAAAGGAGATGGTAAACCTATCCATTTGGGCTTCTGGAAGGGGGAATGTACCCTGATATTCAACGGGGTTTTGAGTGGCAATCACAAAGAAGGGAGACGGCACAAAACGAGCAACGCCATCAATGGTAATCTGTTTTTCTTCCATAACTTCTAATAAGGAAGATTGAGTACGAGGGGTTGCTCTATTTATCTCATCCGTTAGTAAAATATTAGCAAATGCAGGTCCTGCTAAAAATTCAAATTCTCTGGTGTTAGGATTCCAGATATTTGTACCTGTAACGTCACTAGGCAATAAGTCGGGAGTACATTGAATACGTTGAAATTTACCGTTAATCGATCGAGCCAAAGACTTAGCTAATAAGGTTTTACCTACTCCGGGTACATCTTCTAGTAAAGCATGACCATTGCTTAATAAGGCAACTAATACTAATGTTATCGCATCTTCTTTCCCTACGATCGTCTGTGCTAAATTTTTTTTGAGGGTAGTAATTTTCTCTCTCATTTATTGATGATTCCCTTATATTTTGCCTTTTGTTAAGTATTTTATCCTATATTTTGCCCAAAAGTTCGATATATTTAAGATAGAGACAGGGCAAATATAGCTATTTAGTTTCATGAAACAATATAACACCGATTTTTATTTAGAAGACTTATACTTTTTCGATCGTAACCAAGAATCTCCCATTAATCAATCAGAGTGGCAAAATTGGCTAGAAAAATGGTTAAGCCTGTTAGAATTAGACCTAGATGATGAAAAAACCTATGAGATAAGTTTAATACTTACGGATGATCAAGAAATTCAAAGTTTAAATCAGCAATATCGTCAGAAAAATCAGCCTACTGATGTGTTATCCTTTGCCGCCTTAGAAACCGACTTCCCTGATACAGATTTTCTCGATTCAATTTGTTTAGGAGATATTATTATTTCTGTGGAAACGGCACAAAAACAAGCCCAAAAACAAGGACACTCTTTAAAGGTAGAATTAGTATGGTTAGCTAGTCATGGTTTTTTGCATCTGTTAGGATGGGATCATCCTGATGATCATTTTTTAAAGGAAATGCTTACTCTGCAAGAATTTTTACTTAATAGTATCGAAATACAAGCCCCCTCGATCGAACTTTTTTTCTCTTAATAGTTAATAGTTAATAGTTAATAGTTAATAGTTAATAGTTAATAGTTAATA
>NZ_JBLZFY010000112.1:0-12407 GCF_050753365.1 Geminocystis sp. CENA526 | reverse complement strand
TTCTTAATTCTTAATTCTTAATTCTTAATTCTTAATTCTTAATTTCTCATTGCTGACTCGCTTTGATAGTCCAGAAAGGAAAATTCTGACTAGGATTAATCTTGACTCCCGTAATGTCATTTTGGGCAAAAGCATAGTCTTTATTTTGCCACAAAGGAACGTAAGGCACTTCTTCTTTCATAATAGTTTGGATTTGTGTAAAAGCATTTGCCCTTGTTTCAAGGTTAGTTTCTTCCCGTTGTGTGTCGATTAATTCATTCATCTTTGTACTATAGAAAAATGAGCCTTGAGTTTGCGCGCCTCCTTCAATACATCCTTGAGTTTCGTTACCATTGGTACATTGTAAAAAGGGTTGAATATAGTTATCAGCATCCAAAAAATCGGGATACCAGTCACCCAAAAAGCTAGGATAAATTCCCTTACCTAAGTTACTAAACGCCGTGGCACTTTCTACGGCACTAGGTACAAATTGGATTATACCTTCTAATTGTTGATCGGCGATGGCTTTTAATGTACTTGCTACACCGCTTCGAGTTTTGGAGGCGGAAGGATACCAAACTTCGACAACGGCAGGGTTACTAGCTGAAAAACCGGCTTTTGTTAATAATTCCTTTGCTTGAGTAATGTTTTCATCAGGATTTGTGCTTTGAAAAACTGGTTGCGATACCTCGAATACATCAGGGATTAAACTATAAAGAGGCTCTGATTGTCCTTGTAATACTCTTTCTATGATTAGGTTTCGATCGAGCAAAAGTGCGATGGCTTGTCGTACTTCAACTTGATCTAAAGGTTTCTGATTACGATTCAACACCATATAACTAATAACAGTACCAGAACCTTGAACCATTTGGAATTTTCCAGCGTTAGCATCTGCCACTAAGGTTGTTATTTGTTCGGGGGCAAAAGTTTGATAAGCTACCTTGATAGCGCCTGTTAAAAAGCTATTGTAAAGGTTAGCAGAATTTCCCGCATAAATCTGTAAATCGATACCCTCATTAACGGGTTTTTCACCCCAATAGTCGGGAAATACCTCCAAAGTCACCGAATCACTATTAAAAGCTGTCAGCTTATAGCGTCCTGTACCTATAAATTCATTGGGTTTAAATTGCCCTTCGCCAATGGTATAGGTTTGAGGAGACACCGCACAAGCACCGGGGAAAGCTAGTAAAGCAGAAAATGCCGCAAAGGGTTTTTGTAGAGTAATGGTTAACTCATATTCTCCTGTAGCGGTGACATCTTGAATGGTATCTCTTAGTAAAAAAGATGGTTTTCCTGCATTTTGCATAAACCTATCTAAAGAAAATTTCATGGCTTCGGCGTTAAAAGGCGCATCATCATGAAACTTGACTCCCTGTCTTAAGGGGATAGTATAAGTTAACCCGTCATCACTAATTTTGGGCATTTCTGTTGCCAATAATGGCACTAATTCTGTTGTACCTAATTGATAAGTATAAAGACTTTCACCCAAATTATAAATTAAATTTAATCCTGCTAACTCATAACTGTCGGCTGGATCTAATGTTCTAGCTCTCAATGTAGTTCCGATCGTAATTCTACCATTATTATCAGTGGTAGTGGTGCTAACTTGCTCTGAGGGATTGCCATTACAGGCAACAATTAGACTAAAACAAATTAACGATATTCCAAGATACTTGAAAACTTTAATGATTTTTTTGATCATGAATGACTATCTGGGAGTTTTCCCAAAAGATAAAATGCTAGTTTATTTTAAGCTAAAACCTTTATTTTTCATTATTTAACCTAACACCTGACACCTGAAACCTAACACCCATCGCCATCAAAAGACTTTTTCAGCACCCTCTATGTCGCAATATGAATTTGTGATCCTCCTTCTGTCTTATATACCTCGATTCTGGTTTGAAATGCCTCTTTGAATTGGGGCATATGGGTTACGGTTAATATACAAGCAAAATCATCGGCGATGGCATTCAAGGAAGCAATAAGACGATCGCACCCTTCGCTATCTTGAGTGCCGAAACCTTCATCAATGATGAGAAATTGTAAGGGAGTGCCAGATTTTTGGGCTAAAATGCGAGATATTGCTAAACGAATGGCGAAATTGATGCGAAATGCCTCACCGCCTGAATATGTTTCGTACGATCGAGAGCCTTGGGTATCGGCTATGATAATATCGAGGGTATCTTTTAAAGATGATGATTTACTGCGAGTTGCCTTCGGTTTTTGGGTGATAAATTGAACGTGTAACTGGTTAGCTGTTAAACGGGATAAAAGATGATTTGTTTCACTTTCTAATTCAGGTAAAATATTTTCAATCATCAGCGACTGAATACCGTTTTTGCCAAAAGCCATACCTAATTCGGTATAAACTCTATAGTTTTTCTGGCATTCTTCTAAGGTTTTCTCTAATTTGGCTCGATCGTTTTCTCGATCTTTTAAAGTAGTTAAAGATTGCTCTAAACCGCCTTTTTTTCTAAATAAATCATCGATATTTTTGCGGTATTGTTCCCATTCTTGCTCTAAAGTTTGCAACTGTGAACTATAATCTGTTAAAGATGATAACTGTTGTTCAATGGTTTTTAACTCCGTTTCAGTGGTTAATTTTTCCTGTTGATAACTGACTAAATTAGCGGTTAATTGAGTCAATTTTTGCTCTAATAAAGGATGTTGTTTTTTTCCTTCTTCTAACTGCAAATATTGAATTTCATAGGATTGTAATGATTGTAAATTGTGTCTAATATTTTGGTGATATTGACTGTCATAATTAATCTCTTTAATTTGGGTTTCAATGTCATTAATTTCTATTTGTATAGGAGAATTTTCCGTTAATTGTTGTAACTGAGTTTCTAAATCCTTAATCTTATTTTCCAATTCGGGTTTTCTTTTCAATAACTTATTTAAGTCATTTTGAGCATCTTTTATCTTCAAATATTGATACTCTACTTTGCGTAAATTAGATTCTTCTTGTCTCAATAAAGCATGATCTTTTTCGTTATAATTAAAAGATTCGATCGAGAGTTGAATTTCTGAAAGTTTTTCTTTAATTTCTGGGGCATAATTATCATTAGTTAACAATGCGGTTAACTTTGCTTTTTCTTCTTGAATTGCGTCATATTGATTATAAATATCTTCCACAGTATCTAACTGATTTTCTAGTTTAAGGTAACTCTGTTTTAACAGGTTTTCTGTGGCTAATTCATGATTTAATTGTCCATATTCTAACCTGAGTTTTTCTAACTCTCTTTCACAGTTTCTTTTCTCGGTTTCATATTGCCAAGATTCAGATTCTAACTGCTTTTCTTCTTCTTTAGTTTTCGTAATTACATGGTTTAAATGATTGTCGTCTAACTCTCGATCGCACAAAGGACATACAGCATGATCTTGATTGAGAATATCAAGTTTTTGATGTAATTTTTCGATCTGTTTTTCGAGACTTTTTTGATTGTTAAGATATTGTTGAATTAAACTCTTTTGATTTTCTCCTTTTTCTTGGACTCTTTTTTGATAATTTTTCTTATTTTCTAACTCTTGAAGTTGTTTTTCTAGGGTAAAAAATTCTTGTCTTTTATTCGGTACTTCTGCTAATTTAGCTTGTAAATTAGTTTCCTCTTGCTCTAATTTTTCTAATTTAATTTGTAATGTCGTCAATTCCCTTTCTAACTGACTTTTTAAACTTTGTTCTTGTTGAATATAAGGTACAATATCTTTTTGAATTTGATCTAATTGTTTCAGTCTTTCTCGACAATTATTTAATGTTTCTAAATCTGTGGTTAAATCTCCAGCTTTATTAATAGTTTTCTCTAATTCTTCCTGTTGTTTAATTAAGTTTTCAAGGTTAGTTTTTTCTTTTTGAATACCTAAAATTAAGTTATTGCTTTCTTCCCTTAATTTCTGCTCTAGTTTTTGTTTTCTACTCAATAAATTTTGATAAGTCTGAAATCGATCGTTCAACTGTTGATCTTCACTTCTTAAACTATTTAATTCTTGATATTTTTGGTTAATAACTTCTTCTTGATTTAAGATTATTTCTAGTTTATTAATTTCTTCATTGACAGTCTTTTTTTCAGTTTCTAAACTGTCTATTCTCTGAATAATACTATCTAATTGAGTTTTTAATCTCTCAGCTCGATCGAACGCCGATGCCCGTTGACTGTGGAGAAAGTTAATTTCTTTCAGTTTTTCAGCTTTTTCTTCCTCTTTTTGTTGCAAAAATTTTAAATCTTTTTCAGTGTTTTCTAACTCTAAAAATACAGCTTGTTTTTCTTCTAATTGACTTAAAATATCTTCTAAATTTTTTGCTAGTTCTTCACTTCTAATTTTATATTCTTTAGCATAGTTTTTTGCAGATTCTGCTAATTTTTCATATTGATCTAACTTTAATAAATCAGCTAAAATCTTCTTTCTTTCCGATGGTTTACGCAACATAAATTCATCGGCTCTACCCTGTCTTAAATAAGCTGAATTAATAAAGGTATCATAGTCAACTTTCAGAAAATTTAAAATGTTATCTTGAGTGTCTTTTAAGCCTTTCCCTGAGAGAGATTTGTAACCCTTACTATTAACTACCTGAAAGTCTAAAGTACCTCCTCCTTTGCGTTGTCGAGTGCGAATAATTCGATAATATTGCTCATCATAAATAAACTCAAAATCAACCCTTGTATTTTTCTCTCCTAAATGGATAATATCTTCATCACTAGCCGTGCGAGTTTTACCCCAAATTGCCCAAGTAATTGCTTCTAAAAGAGATGATTTTCCTGCACCATTTGCACCGCAAATACACGCAGTATGTAGTCCATTAAAGTCTAAACTTGTCGATCGATAACTGAGGAAATTTTTGAGAATTAATTTTCTAGGAATCATGATAAGAAGTAAGAAGTAAGAAGTAAGAAGTAAGAAGTAAGAAGTAAGAAGTAAGAAGCAAGAAGTAAGAAGTAAGAAGTAAGAAGCAAGAAGCAAGGAATAGTTAAGTTTAACTCTTTGTCATTGCGAGGTACGAAGCAATCTCAATCAACCTTGATTTTTTTGCAAAAATGCTTAAATAATCGGTAATTATAAACAATCCCTTTTATTTTTAGAGAGATTTTGAGATATAATCACTAATTCGATATAAGTATAACATAATTAACTATGAGTTCCATTTCCCTTCAAGTACCAGCTACTACCGCTAATTTGGGTTCGGGTTTCGACTGTATCGGTACGGCTTTGAGTCTTTATAATGAGTTTGAGTTTTCCCTCAGTGATAAAACTACTTTAACCGTTACTGGTGATGGTGCGCAACAAATCACTTTGAGTGAAGACAATTTACTCTATAAGTCTTTTCTTTATTATTATCAAAAAATAGGTGTAAATGCCCCAAATGTGGACATCAAAATTAAGATTAATGTACCCCTTGCCAGAGGTTTGGGAAGTTCGGCTACGGCGATCGTAGCTGGTTTGTTATCCGCTAATTACTTCTCTGCTCAACCCCAACCCCAAGAGAAATTAATGGCAATGGCGATCGAACTGGAAGGACATCCCGATAATGTTGTACCCTGTTTTTTAGGGAATTGTATCTTATCTGTAGGTGAAAAAGATAATTGGCAATTTGTTTCGATCGAATCTCACCCTGACATAAAATTTATTGTCGGTATTCCCGATTTTGAACTCTCCACCGAATCAGCAAGAGCAGTATTACCGAAACAATTAAGCTACCATGACGCAGTATATAATATAGCTCATTTAGGATTACTGATCAAAGCCTTAGAAACGGGTAACGAAAGATGGTTAAAGGAAGCCTTAAAAGATAAATTACATCAACCCTACCGCAAAAATTTAATCAAAGGTTACGATGACATCCATCAAGCCGTTATGGACAATGGCGGTTATGGTATGGTAATTAGTGGAGCTGGTCCTACTTTATTGGCTTTGTGTAACGATCGTCAAGCCGAAAATGTCATTACTGCTATGAAAAATACATGGTTAGCCTTGGGAGTTAATGCTGATGTGCGTTGTTTAGCCATCGACACCCAAGGAGCGAAAATAAGTCAAAAATAAGTTTTGTGCCATGACTCACTTCGCAATAAATTGACGAAGCTAATCGCTAAAATCTGCTAAAGCGATTTCAAAATTATTCTTGAAAATGATAAAATATAATTCAATCGCTTTTACATTAGTCGCTTTAGCTGACTTGTGCTGTTAGCCATGAAATTTATTTCTTGGCGGGTTATGATACACTACCTAAAGTTATCGTTTATCCACAAATCGCTGATTTTGTAAAATTTGATGTAACAAAGCCTCACAAGGGTTGAATAGTATTCAACCCCTACGAACCAATTATTAACGGTTAACTGCCTAATCCTCTCACCGCATAATGTTGCTCAGGCACGGGATAACCAGCCTCCCCAAAGGTTTCTTTGATTACCTTATTAGTATCAAAATATACTTGCCAGTAGTTATCATTACTACAGTAAGGACGTACCGCTAAAACAGGACCAGCAAAGTTAAATTCTAAGATTTCTACGGTGGGTTGAGGTTCATCAATTACATTAGGAATTTGCGTCAATTTTCCTTTCAGTAGTTCGATCGCCTCTTGAGGGTTAACAGTATGATTTAATTGTGCTACTAAATCAACCCTACGGTAAGGATTAGCGGAAAAGTTTTGAATATTGTCAGAGAAAATTTTGTTATTAGCAACAATGGTTTTAACGTTATCAGGAGTGTTGATAGTCGTGACAAATAAACCAATTTCTTCCACTGTACCAGTAACACCTCCAGCATTGATAAAATCACCCACAGCAAAAGGTGTAAACAATACAAGGAAAACCCCCGCCGCAAAGTTGGCTAACAGTCCTCCCCAAGCCGCACCAATAGCGATACCTGCCGCCGCTAATAATGCCGCAAAAGATGTGGTTTCAACGCCAAAATAACCAAGAATCGCCACAATTAAGATGATTTTGAGGGCAACCACAAGGAAGTTTGTTAAGTAGGCAATTAGAGTTATATCGACATCCTGTCTTTTTAATAGTCGAGAAAGTAATTTAATCCCTTTATTGATTAACCATTGTCCCACAATCCATAGTACGATCGCACCGACTAACTTAACCCCAAAGTTAGCGATTTGTTCTTTGATGGTAACTAAAAATACATTTACCCTCTCTATAGGTATTTCATCAATGGGTAATTGAGACAAAAAGAAGTTTGTTAACATAACGTTTCTGAAAAATTAAGATTAAACAGAAGTAATTATACATCTATACAAATTAAATGGAAAATAAAATTATTCTGGAATTTATTACTCTATAATTAAAAAATAAAAATACTTTATTTACAAAAAGTTATTATTCTTAAAAAAGCTACATAAATTAGAATTAATAAAAAATGTAAAAAAAATGTTCTTTATTTTAAAAGTAAGATTATATTTAAAGTAGAAGAAAAGATAAAAGTTAAAGTAAGATTTTAAATTAAATAATCAACAATTCTTAACAAAGATTTTCTTGACTTCAATATTTTAGAGTAGTACAAAAAAACTAAAATATTATCAAAAACTAAAACTTAATTATAAGGAGAAAAAATATGTCCACTGGCATTAGTAAAGGTTTAAAAATTAGATATTGGATTGGCATTGGTTATGCTGTTCCCGTTTTCTTCTCAATTTTAGCCCCAATTTTGGTAATCAATAATCTTAATAACACAAAAAACGCCATTGCACAAGTAGATCAAGTTGCTTTAGTATTTCAAGAGTTAACTCAAACAATCGAAGGACTTCAAGGAAGTTCCCGTACAATACGAGGTTCTTTACTAGGAAGAACAGAAAGTATCAGAGAGTATCAACAAGTCAGAGCCCTTACCAATGATAGTCTCAAAACAGTAAAAGACCTGCTCGAAAATCCAGACCAAATAAGAAGGATAGAATCTATCCAATCTGATTATAGTAAATATGCAGAAATTAATGACAGAATTATCGAGACGATTCAAACCCAAGGATTAGAAGCAGGAATCGCCTATTGGAATAGTGCAGGGGGCAATGACTTAGTTACTAATATTTTTGACACTTTAGCGGAATTTGAAAAAGAAGAAAAAGTTATTTTTGAGCGCTATGGAGAACAACAAGATAGTAGTATCGCTTCTCTACAAATGGCGGTTTTACTTACCAGTGGAGCAATTATTGCCGCATCTATTCTTTTTGGATTTATCATTTACTTTAATATCACCCGTCGTCTAAACGATGCTACCACTCAAATCGCTACATCTAGCACTGAAATTGCCGCTACGATCGAACAACAGGATCGTACCACAAGCCAACAAGCCGCATCCGTGAACGAAACCACGACTACAATGGATGAATTAGGGGCTTCTTCTCGTCAATCCTCCGAACAAGCGGAATCAGCCGCCAATGCCGCCCGTGAAGCCTTACAGTTAGCGGAAAATGGAGATCAAGCGGTACAACAAACCCTCTCGGAAATGAACGATCTTAAACTGAAAGTAGGTGCGATCGCCGAGCAAATTATGCAGTTAAGCGAACAAACGAACCAAATCGGTAGTATTTCCCAGTTAGTGAGTGACATTGCTAATCGTACTAATATGTTAGCCCTTAATGCTGCGGTGGAAGCCGTAAGAGCAGGAGAACATGGCAAAGGCTTTGCTGTAGTAGCCGCTGAAATTCGTAAATTAGCAGATCAAAGTAAGCAATCTGCGGAAAAAATCAATGGTTTAGTATCGCAAATTCAAAATTCCATTAACACAACGGTTATGGTAACGGATGAAGGTACAAAAACAGTGGATTCAGGTATGAAAATCGCTCAAAATACTGCCCTTGCTTTTGCCGGTGTAAAAGAATCCGTTAATAATGTGGTGATGAATAACCAACAAATTGCCCTCAATATTCGCCAACAATCCACCGCCTTTGAACAAGTTTTAACAGCGATGAATGCTATTAACCAAGGTGCAAGGGAAACCTCCGCAGGGATTACTCAAACCCGTATCGGTACACAAAAATTAAACGAAGTTACCCAAGAATTAAAAGAGCTTGTTTAATCATCTGTCATTGCGAGGAAACGAAGCAATCTCATTAATTTTAATTTGGGTTCGATCGAGTAACACTACCCTATTCGATCGAAGATACACCAATTTCCTTCTGAAATTTCATAATCCACCGTGTAATAAATTACACGGCTAATAGGTTTCCGTTCAATAAATTGAACTATTTGAATTATGGATAATTCTCCCTTATTAATTATTCACTATTCATTATTAATTATTAATTATTAATTATTCATTATGAAAGAGCATCCTTATCTAACCTTTACCCTCCATGAGTCGATATACGGTATTGACACTTTTGCGGTAGAGGAAATCTTCTTTTTACCAGAGTTAACCCCCATTCCCGAAGCGCCAAGAGATATTATCGGCGTGGTTAACGTGCGCGGTGAAATTTTGCCTGTCATGGATATTAATATTCGTTTTGGTTATCAAGGGGATGAATATAAAATTTCTGATAGCGTCATTGTGCTTAAATCGGGAGATTTACGAGTCGGCATCATTGTTAATAATGTCCAAGATGTGAAAAATATTGAGGAAGATTCCATCAGTGCCGAAATTTCGATCGGACGTGACTCTATAGTTAATCAACGGCGTAAATTTATCGCTGGTATAGCGCGTAAAGATGAACACATTATTGTTATCCTCGACTCTGATAATTTAATTCACTATATTGAAAAACAGAATATAGATGAAACTTCCAGCGAACTTACCTTAGATAACCTTCCCGAAGATAATCAATCTTTAGAGAAAAAACGCTTATTTTGCCCTAATGCTACCCCCGAAGAAAGGGAGATTTTCCGTCAACGTGCCGAAAGTTTACGTCAGACAACAGAAACCGAAGAAAGAGACGGTTATAAACCCCTTGCCGTTGTCGCTTTAGATGATGAATTTTTCGGTATGGATTTGAGCATTGTTAAGGAATTTACCGATATTACTCAATTAACGCCTATTCCTTGTTGTCCTCATCATATCATCGGCAATATGAACCTACGGGGTGAAATTTTAACCCTAGTGGATATTCGCAATTTGCTGAATCTTTCTCAAAAAGATATGGGCAATAAATCTCAGGCGATCGTGGTGCAAGTGGATGATATAGTAGCAGGTATCAAAGTCGAAGACGTAGTGGATGTCATGTTTTTGAATCCTCAAGATGTATCATCAGTTCCCACGGCACTACATTCTCTTAATGATGAATATTTGCAAGGTACAGCCCCTTATGGAGATAAAATGATGACTATTCTCGATCTTCCTAAGATTTTATTAAGTAGCTTTTTAGTAGTGGACGAAGCCGTTTAAAGCAAGAATAAGCTAAGACGCATTTAACTTGCATTTTTCTCTAATAGTTAAAAATACTGATAACTATTGACTGATATTAACTTTGCCCCTTGCGTCTGCCTCGATGCCTTTTGCCTCTCTTTATCAGTAAACTTGGATACGTTCTAGCTTACCCGTTTCCACTGTAATTGTTTATCTTCTTCATACCAACGAATGAAATTCGCAGGATAACCCACTTGTAAACAGGGTAAACCCATCGCTTTACGGGGGGCGGTTGTCACCAGTTCGATCGATTGTTCTATAGTAGTTATGTTCCATTTAAACAAATTTTGAGCGCCTACAAACAAGGGTAAAGTCGTACCCGATAATGTGCCGTCTGGTAATTTTGCTGTACCGTTTCTAACTTCAATACTTCGATCATCCCAAGGGTAAACCCCATCATTCAATCCGATGGGGGATAAGGCATCGCTAACTAAAAAAATACCTTCGTGATAGTTACTGGCTTTGAGAATGAGGTTGAGCATGGTAGGATCAACGTGATTACCGTCTGCAATTAAGCCACAGTAAACATGGGGGTTAATAATGGCTTCCCCTAATAATCCGGGGTGACGGTGATGTAAATTAGGCATGGCGTTAAAAGCATGAGTTACCATGGATGCACCTTGACTGAAAGCCTTTTTTGCTTGGGATGCGGTTGCCTGAGAATGTCCTAAACTAACTATAATTTCGATCGATCTTAAATAGGGAATAACGGTGTCAGATTCTTCCAATTCTGGTGCAAGGGTAATAATTTTGACGAGGTGACTATAATCCCCTAAAACTAACTTAACATTATCTAAAGTTAAAGGTAATAAATATTGTTCTGGATGAGCTCCTTTTTTATCATAATTTAAAAATGGTCCTTCTAAATGTACCCCCAAAATTTCGGCTCGATCGAGTTTTTTTGGTAACTGAATAAACTCATTAATTACCTTCAAAGATTGATGAATTTTCTCTACCGAAGTAGTAACAATAGTGGGTAAAAATTGATCTACTCCTTGTTGCCATAAATAAGCACAAATATCATCTAATTTTCCTAAATCATCCATAGTTAAATCAGGAAAAGCTAACCCTAAACCACCATTTATTTGTAAATCCACACCCCCTAAAGAAAGCCAATCTCCCTGTAAATCTAAATCTCCTTTTGAGCTTAAAATACTATCTTCAATACTCTTAATTAAACCCCGTTCGATCGAGATAGTTTGTAAATTCTTATAACCAATTAATCGGGCATTAGTAATAACTTTTATGGTGTCTTGTAAAATCATATAAAGAGAGTAATAAGTAATAAGTAATAAGTAATAAGTAAATGAGTAATAAAAGCAAAAGGCAAGAGTCATAAGGAATGTAGGGGTTTAATATATTAAACCCAACCCCACCAGAAAACTATAATTATTTCTTCTCCCTCTCTCTTCTACCTGTCCACCTGTCCACCTGTCCACCTGTCTCCTAGTCTTCATTCTTAATTCCCTACTAATTTTTCTCATAAGTCAGAAACAGAATGCTATATAATGAAAATTGTTGACCTGCTGAGATATTCAAGAGGGATAAATCAATGATCGAGATGAAGGTAGCGGCTATTGCTTTAGATGCGGTAACTCGTAGCCCCATAGTATTACTAAAAGATGCAACAGAACGCCGTGCCTTACCCATATATATAGGACAAGATCAAGCTAGATCAATTATAGGGGCATTGGAGCAACAAGCAACCCCAAGACCTCTTACCCATGATTTAATGATAAATGTATTTCACATTTGGAATATAAAATTAGAAAAAGTAATCATTAGCACTCTACAAGATAATACTTTTTATGCTCTTTTGTGTACGAAAATGGGAAAAAAAGAGAAAAATATTGACTGTCGCCCTAGTGATGCCATTGCCCTTGCCATTAGGGCAGGTTGTCCTATTTGGGTAATGGAAGAAGTAGTTTTAGATGCTTCTATCCCGATCGATCGACAAGCAGACGAGGAGGAAAGGGAGGCGTTTAAGGATTTTGTCGCTAATCTAAGCCCCGAAGATTTGATTCGTCGCACTCGACAAGAAGAATGAGGAATTAAGAATTAAGAATTAAGAATTAAGAATTAAGAATTAAGAA
>NZ_JBLZFY010000111.1:0-12506 GCF_050753365.1 Geminocystis sp. CENA526 | reverse complement strand
CTCTTCCCCCTCTTCCCCCTCTTCCCCCTCTTCTTCCTCTTATCTTCATCATTTTATGTCGAACTCGAAAGATTTTAGGTTATGATGCTTAAATCTTGAACTATTTACTCTTACGGAGTTTATTTGTGTTTTTTAGCGTTGTTATTCCTACCTATAATCGTTTACCGATTCTACAAAAATGTCTTTTTGCCTTAGAAAATCAAGAATTTGATCATAATATCATTACTGATTATGAAATCATTGTAGTCGATGACGGCTCGATCGATCGAACCTTATCATGGATAGCCGAAGAAAAAACCTCATTACCCCACGTTAAAATTTTAACTCAAAATCACAAGGGAGCAGGTTCAGCTCGTAATTTAGGGGTGGAAAATGCCGTCGGAAATTGGATTATTTTTATTGATAGTGACTTAGTTGTAACACCTAGCTTTTTACAGGCTCATAGTCAAGCCCTTATTAAAGCACAAGAGAAAGAAAATAGTGACAAAATTTTTACCTATGGTGCGGTAATCAACACTTGCAACTTCGACAATCCTACTTCAGAACCGTACAAAATAACAGATTTTTCCGCCGCCTATTTTGCCACAGGAAATGTTGCCATTGCCAAGAAATGGTTACTAGAAGCAGGATTATTCGATACCATGTTTAATCAATACGGTTGGGAAGACTTAGAGTTAGGAGTAAGATTAAAGAAATTGGGCTTAAAATTGATAAAATGCCCCGAAGCAGTAGGGTATCATTGGCATCCCCCCTTCAATTTGCAACAAATACCCCAGTTGATAGAAAAAGAAATCGAAAGGGGAAAAATGGGAGTATTATTTTATCAAAAACATCCAACCTATGAAGTCAGGATGATGATTCAAATGACATGGATACATAAATTATTATGGGGAATTTTATCTTTAGGAGGCACACTCAACGAAAATACGATGAAACCCCTTTTACAGTGGTTAATCAATCAAGGAAAACCGCAACTTGCTTTAGAGGTAGCACGAATTTTTCTAAATTGGTATAACGTTAAAGGTGTCTATAGTGCTTATAATCAAAATGAGTAAAAATACTGACTTTTTGAAAAATAAGATTGCAAAATAAAATTTATCCATATAATGACTGTTAGACAAAAATAAAAAAATCCCATAACAAACTTTTATAAATAAAATTTGGAGGAAAATTAATGGAAGTCATTTTTATTATTATAGGCGCTGTTGTCGGTGCTGTTATCGTCTTTTTTGTAAAACCAAATAAAACTGATGATGGAGTTATTGAAGAAGCAAAGCAAAAAGCCTTAAGAGATGCGGAAGAAAGTTTTGAAACTCGTAAACAAGAGTTAATCACTTCTCTTAGACAAGAATATGACGAGGAAACTAATCGTAAAATTGCCCAAACTGAAAAAGCCTATGAAGGGCAAATTCAAGATTATCAAGCTCAACTTAGTAGCTTACAAAGTGATTCAGACAACACTGATGAAGTTATCAATCTTCAAAATACGATCGAGCAGTTGCAAGTTAGAATTAACGAATTAGAATTGCAGTTAGCTTCTTCTATGGGAGGAGATGATAGTGGTAGATTAGCAGAGTTAGAACAACAATTAGCACAAAAAGATCAAGAATATCTCGATCGACAGGCTCAACTACAAGAGTCTTTCCAAATTCAAATCGAGCAATTACAGGCTAGTCATCAGTCACAAATACAAGATTATGAGACACAAATCGCTAATCTTAGAGAAGCCTTCGCTAATATAAATACAACTCCAGAAGAAGATAATTTCTCATCTCCAGAGTTTGCCGAAGCGACTACTATTATGGAAGTCGAAGAAGAATTGGAAGAAGAAACCCCTTCCTTTGATGAAGGTTTAGACTTTAGCAGTGAAGAAGAAACTCCCTCTTTAGAATTGGAAGAAGAAACCTCCTCCTTCGATGAAGGTTTAGACTTTGGTAGTGAAGAAGAAACTCCCTCTTTAGAATTGGAAGAAGAAACCTCCTCCTTCGATGAAGGTTTAGACTTTGGTAGTGAAGAAGAAACTCCCTCTTTAGAATTGGAAGAAGAAACCTCCTCCTTCGATGAAGGTTTAGACTTTAGCAGTGAAGAAGAAACCTCCTCCTTTGATGAAGGTTTAGACTTTGGTAGTGAAGAAGAAGAAACTCCTTCCTTTGATTCTGGTTTGGGTTTAGAGGATGAAGAATTAAATTTGGATGCCTTAGCTGAGTCTGACATTACTGCGGATAGCGATGTGGAAATTTTTAATGATTCGATCGAGCTAGAGAGTGACGATTTAGGAGATAATTTTAATCTGGATGCTTTTGCGGAATCTACCGCCGAGTCAGAAGTGGAAATGTTTAGCGAAGGGTTAGACTTCAGTGGAGATAATGAATTAGAAGAAATCTCTAGTGATGATGAAGAGTTTAACTTTGATGCTTTTTCGGAATCGGCTTCCGCTTCTGCTTCTGTGGAGTCAGATGTAGAAATGTTTGGCGAAGAGTTAGATTTATCTGAATCCGATAACTCGGATGATGATTTTAACTTCGATTTGGATTTATCTGATAATTCTGAAGATGATAACGAGTTAGATTTATCGGCTTTAGTGGATGATGACAGCAATGACGATAATTTTAATCTTGACTCTTTCGACAACACTCAGGATGAGGAGTTAGACTTTAATGCTTTATTAGAAGACGATAAGTAATCTCTATTCTTCTTATTAAATCAATCAGATTGCTACTCTACTGTTAGGGTAGCAATTTTTTTTTAATTAATAAACAGTTTCGATCGTTGGGATGATGATCATAGCTTAACTCATCGGCTATTTTTTGTAAAATTTCTATACCCCTTCCCCCTCCAGCCAAATCAGAAGAGTGCGAAATTTTTTTAACAATAGAAGTTAATTGAAATGGTTGCCCATAATCCCAAATTCTAATATTAATTTCCTCTTGACTCACGGATATTTCTATATCGATAGGTGTCTCGACAGGTTTATTTTTATGTGCGTGTCTTACTGCATTGGTAAAACCTTCTGCTAAAGCTAATTGACATTGTAGCCAATCTTTTTGATTTACCCAGTCTTGTTTAATTGCGTCAAACTGTCGCAATACTTCCTTTAAATACGTCAAGTCTGTTTTGACTTGAAAATGAGTTGTCTGAGAAATTTTCAAGGGCATCCAATCCTTTTTTCAAAATTTTAACACAATGTCGAAAGAAGTTTTACGAGATCATAATAAATTCTATCAAAAAGCTAATATAACTAGATAGGGAGTGCTAAAAAAAGTATTTTGATGAGGTTAGGTATCAGGCATCAGGTAAGCTAAGACGCATAAAAGTTGCATTTTTTTGTAATAGTTAAAAATACTAATAACTATTCATTTAGGGCAACTCTTGCCTTTTGCCTGTCTTCATCGGTAAACTTAAATGCAAACTAGCTTATTTATAATAAATCAATTTTCTCGTGAATTATTAGACTGTTTAAGTTGTTTAATTTTCATTTTAAACTTTCTTAAATCCTTCATTACCTCTTGGGCATTTTGATAACGATCGCAAAAATGATAACGGGTCATTTTTTTGATTATACTAGCGGTAGGGAAACTAACATATTGACTGCTATCCCAAATAATTTCTCCCGTTTTATCATCTTTAGGTAATTTGCGGGGGAAAATACCCGTGAGACAGTGAATTGCTACCATACCAGTAGCATAAATATCGCTATTTAAACATGGTTGCCCTGCTAACTGTTCAGGGGAAGCATAACCATCATTACCAATAATAACTGTTTTCTGCTTATTCTGAAAATTACTCGAAATTTCTTTAACCGCGCCAAAATCGATTAAGACTAAGGAATTATCTGATTGACGACGAATAATATTATCAGGTTTTATATCTCGATGAATCAAATTAAATTCTTGAATAAAAATCAAAATATTGATGATTTCTTCTATTAGTTGTAAGGTTTCTATTTCTGTATATTTTTTCTCTTTTATTTCTTTAAAAATAGTCTTCCCTTCTACATATTCTTGAATTAAAAAAAACTCATTATTCTCTTCAATATAAGCCAATAATTGGGGAATCTGCTCATGTTTTCCTACTTTTTCTAAAATTTTTGCCTCTGTTTTAAACAATCTTTGCACTATTTTTAAAAATTTTTCATCCTTAGATGAAGGGGTTAGCCGTTTTACGACACAATAAGGTTTGCCGGGGCGAAGTAAATCCCTTGATAAATAGGTACTACCAAAACTCCCTTTTCCTAATGCTTTGACGATTTCATAACGGTTGACAATAATCGAGCCTTTATCATAATTAATTAGAGTTGGTGGATTATTTATTTGTGATTGGGTTTCGAGAAGCATCTTTAACATGGCAATGGATTTTTCCTGCTCCTGTGCCTGTTTTTTGATGGTAAACTGTTCTTGTTTCGCCTCATAAACATTATATCCCAAAAGTACGATCGCACCGCCCCAGAATGCCACCAGAGGAGAAACCAGAGGAATCCAACCTCCCCAAAAAAAGAAAATGACTCCACTACCAATAATAATTATTATAGCTATTGCTTGAGCCGTAATCATAATTAAAGGACGGGAAATAAGAAGGATAGAAATACTACCCAACAATCCCCAAAAATAAATCCAAATAAATTGTTTTCCCTCTCCCCAACTCCAAATTAAAGTTTGCCCATCTATGGCTGAAGATAATAACTGACTAACCATTTGAGCGTGTAATGTTACCCCCGGCATTAAAATAATATCCCGCTTTTGAGAACTTAAAGGGGTATAAAAAACGTCTTTTAAACTAGGTGCTGAAACTCCCAATAAAATAACTTTATTTTCTACTAAATTAGCCTCAACTTTTCCCTCTAAAACTTCCGTTAAAGTTACCGTAGAAGAAGGGTTATTTCCTCGACGATAATCCAACATAATTTGATAACCACTAGCATCAATATTTTGATAACCCCCCGTGTTATCATCAAGGGGTTTAAGGGTAGCTTTGCCCAACTTTAACCACCCTTCTTCCGTCATTTCAGGCTCAATACCTTCTGCCATTAAATAACTTAAACTTAACTGTAGTGCCAAAGAATAAGGTGTTTCACAGCTACTTTCTTGAGGTTCAACATAAAATAAATTACGCCTTACTACTCCATCTTGATCTAAAACAATATCAGCAAAACCGATAAAATCAAGGGGTAAACTAGGAGGAGGAGAAACGGAAGGTTGAGTAGCGGAATCTAACTTACAAACTACAAAGGTTCGATCGGACTCTCGAAAAATATCATTGAGTTTATCGCTACCCGGTGCAACAGGTAAATCACGATATAAATCAACACCGATGGCATGGGGATTGCTTTTTAAGAGAATAGTTAAGGCTTGGGCAAGAGTTTCATCACTAAGAGGCCATTTTCCTTGATTTTGAATATCATCCTCAGTAATTAAAACTGTTAAAATACGGGAGTCTGGAGAGTCACTAGGGCGTAAATTAACTAACCAGTCATAAGTGCCTAAATCAAAAGAAACAAAACCTCCTAATTGCTTAATTCCTTGAGTAATACTTGCACTCAGAAAAGAAGCAACAATCACAGAAAATCCTGCTTTGTGCCATGAATGATTGTTAAGCCATTGAAAAAAAGTTTTAAACATTAGACTTCTGGTAAAAATTATGATTTTTGCAGCGTATTTCAGGCTTCTTATCAACAATACATTTATGTTGTATTAAAAAGATAATGCTTCAAAACCTTGATTTTTCATTCTTTAACCTGATACCTGACATCTATCCTCATCAAAATACTTTTTCCGCAACACCTAATTAGTAATTATCACTTCGGAAAAAATATCAGTCTGTGCAATCTTCTCCAATCCGACTGAGTTTAATAATTCTACCCATTCTGATTTAATTTGCTCATCTTCAGGATTTTCTAACCTTAATACAGCTAACTTGTTAAGGGTATCATACCAAATTCCCTCTTCGGCTAGGGTGTTTAAACTAGCCCAAATATCTTCTTGGGAGTCAGTTTCACTGCTAACTTTTTCCTCCAAAGAGACTTTTTCTAACCATCCAAAAGTCCTCAATCTCATAGCTTGAGTCGGATGAATATTAGGAGATTTTAATTCTATATCCCAACGATAGGGCGTATTAGTTTTTAACTCAATGGTTTCTGGTAATTTTATTCTTATAATCCCTGTTTCTTGGGGGGGGATAAATTTACCACGGTATAATTCCTGTCCATTAATATCTGTTATTCTAAGATTACCCTCAGTCGAGTTATTATTAGCAATATAAACAAAAATAGTAGAGTTTTTTTCAGAAGCTAAAGGCATTTTATCAGGGGGAATTATAGCAATAATCGATTTATTTCCTCCTCTAACTGCTCCTCCCATTCTAGCATCAGGCACACCTCGATCAGGCAATTTAAACTTTAAACGGCGGGATTGACTTTGTGCAATTAAATGGGAGGTAATTTGATTAACATTACCAAAATTAAGAGATTCCGCCTGTACGTTGATTTTACCAGAGGAAATAAAAATACAAGTAAAACAGATAACAGAGGAAGATAATATTAATGGTTTTAACATCGGCTTTTTATTGAGTACTTGGATTGTTAACCTCATCATAAGCTAAAACTCATTTAACTGACATTTTCTGCTAATTTTTGAAAATTTTTGACAATGACTCACACTTTTTCTATTTTGATTATTGAGGGTAGTTAAAACTGCTCACTTTTTTGTTAATATATACGTCTAAACCTTTAATTTTAATGTTCTTCAGATTTATTCAACAAACCCTATTTACTATTTATGACTCCTCTTACTTGGCAAGAATTAGAAAATCTGACAGATTATCAATTAGATAGAGTTAATGGCGTTACCAATTCTCAGGCACTTTTGCGGTTATTTAATCATTCCGAAGATGAAGTTAGGGTGACGTTATATCGAGATTATCACGCATGGTGTCCTTACTGTCAAAAGGTGTGGCTATGGTTGGAAGAAAAACAAATCCCCTACCGTATTAAAAAAGTTACTATGTTTTGCTATGGGGAAAAAGAAAGATGGTATAAGGAAAAAGTGCCTTCGGGTATGTTACCTGCTTTGGCTTTGGACGATCGAATTATTACCGAAAGTGACGATATTTTATTAGCGTTAGAAAAAGAGTTTGGGGCATTAGGATTAGAAATGCAACACCCTAAAGTTATGGCTTTGAGAAAATTAGAGAGATTATTATTTAGGGCGTGGTGTAGTTGGCTTTGTTATCCTGCCATGTTTAAAGCCCAAGAGGAGAATAACGAAAAACAATTTAAGGCAGTAGTGCAGGAGGTAGAAACCGCTTTACAACAAACTTCTAGCCCTTATTTTCTCGATGATTTTAGTGTGGTGGACGTGATTTTTACTCCCTATGTAGAACGCATGAATGCTAGTCTTTTTTACTATAAAGGTTACTCCCTTCGGGAAGAAAATCCGTACTTCTCTCGTTGGTTTGATGCTATGGAAACTCGATCGACCTATAGAGGTACTCAAAGTGACTTCCACACCCACGCTCACGATTTACCCCCTCAAATGGGAGGATGTTATGAAAATTCCACAGAAAAGGCGAAAATTAACCAAAAATTAGTAGATTATGGCGATTGGTTTGCTTTACCTGACGTTAAATATCCCGAACCCGCAAATTCTCGTCAAGAAGCCTTATATCGAGTGCTTAAGCATAAAGATAATATTATCAAAGTAAATCCCGAAAAGGATAAAACGAAGTTCGATCGAGCTTTGCGTTGTGCGCTAACCTATATGATGACAGAAAAACCCTGCCCTCCCCCTGAAAATACTTATATTGCCTTACGTTATCTAAGGGATAGAATTAGTATCCCCCGTGATATGTCTATTTATGCTGGAAAAAGATTGCGTAGTGCCTTAGAATTTACGGCTAGTCTTGAGGGCGATCGACAGCCCGAACCTTTACCAATTCGTCATCGTAGGGATCAAAATCCGATTAATTTTCAGTAATTAGGGGTTGCTTCATAGTATTTTGATGAGGATAGGTATCAGGTATCAGGTATCAGGTTAAAACTTCTGATAATTATTATCATATAAGTTTTTATTAAGCTCGATCGAGCCTGACGGAATATCAAAACAACGGTTTAAGGAAGATAAAAATCAGGGAAAAACTGCACATCAATAGGAAAATTTCTTAAAGCATTAATCAACTTTTGATCAAACGTCAATAATGGGGCATTAACCTCTTGAGAAAGGGCAACATAAGCACCATCATAAGCCGAAATTTGATATTTATGGGCGATTTGAAACGCTGATTGCATTAGTTCGATCGTACTAACTACTCTAAGAGGGAAATCTTTTAAAATAGTCAAATGGCTATCAACCTCATTTATTGAATAAAGATTCTGACGTACATATTTCCAAAATACATTCGTAATTTCAATATAAAATAAATCAGGAACATAGATTTCTGTGTCAGGATTAGACAAAGTATCAAAAAGTAGTTTAACTTTAGGAGTTAAAGGGTCTGCAATAAATCTTTTAACCCCGATATTAGCATCAATAACACAGCGTAAAGAATTAATCATCTATCACGATCCTCCCGAATTAAATCTGTACTATCAGGAAAACCATAATCAAGAGGATTAATCGGAGAGTGTTGATCGATTTGTGCTTGTAGCTTTGGAACTGACTTGCACCGTTCTTCCCAAGTCGGATCGGTTTCAGGAGAAACAAGGAATTTTAGGGCGGTTTTGGGTTTTTGTACGGATTGTTTTAACAGTGAGATAATCTGCTCATTAACGGATTGATGGTGTTTTTGAGCAAGTTGTTCAATTTCTTGGATTAATTCTTCAGGGAGATTTTCAAGGGTGAGGTTAGCCATAATACTGGAATGAATGTTCTTTTTTACTATTTTTTTAGTATAGATTTTATTATTTTTTGATGAGATTGGGCTTAATAAGTAGATAGGCAAATTAATTGTATGTTTACTTTGTGAAAGGCAAAAGGCATCGGGGCATAGGCAACAAAGATTATGGGTTATTTCCATTAATTTTAAAATATACAATCTATTTTGCTTTAGTACTTATATTAAGCCCCTACATTCCCCATTTTTAATTCTTAATTGTTGTAATTAAATCCTGTTGAGAGACGGTTTTTTGCTGAGAAGTAGCAAGGTTTTTGACTTGAATTGTGCCTTCTTCTACCTCTGTATCCCCCAACACTAAACAAATTTTAGCACCACTTCGATCGCCCCTTTTAAACTGTTTAGCAAAGTTACTACCACTAAGGTCTAATTCTACCTTAAAACCATGATGACGCAAATTTTGTGCAATCACAAGAGCCTGATTTTCCGCTTTGTCTCCCCTTGAAACAAAATAAATATCGGGAGTTGTCGCTTTTAAGGGTTGTAATTGTTCTAATAATAATATTAACCTTTCCATACCCATTGCCCAACCAACGGCAGGAGTTTCACTTCCTCCTAACTGCGACACTAAACCGTCATACCTACCCCCTCCGCAAACTGTAGCCTGTGCGCCTAAATCACTGGAGATAATTTCAAAAGCAGTGTGAGTATAATAATCTAGCCCCCTTACCAGTCTATTATTTATTTCATAAGAGATACCTAAAAGGCTCAAGAGGTTGCATACTTTATCAAAATGGCTTTTTGAGTCATTTCCAAGATAATCAAGGATACTAGGGGCATTTTTAGCGATTTCTTGTGTTTTTTTATCTTTGCTATCTAAAATCCGTAAGGGGTTACGGGTGAGTCTGTCTTGAGAATCGATGTCTAAATCTTCTTTGTAGGGGGTGAAATAATCCACTAAGGCTTGTCGATAGTTTTGTCTATCCTCTTTATTGCCGACGGAGTTAATTTGTAGGGTGAGGTTTTGCAATCCTAATGCTTTTAAAATGTCGGTGGCAATGGCGATGACTTCTACATCCGCCCTAGGGGCATTACTTCCTAATAATTCTAACCCTATCTGATGAAACTGTCTTTGTCTTCCTGCTTGGGGACGTTCATAACGAAACATTGCTCCACTATACCACAGTCGATCGACCCCTCCAGAGGCATATAATTTATTTTGGATGTACGATCGAACTACTCCTGCTGTACCTTCAGGACGAAGTGTAATACTTCTATCACCTCGATCGACAAAAGTGTACATTTCCTTTCCTACCACGTCAGTGGCTTCACCGATACCCCTTTCAAATAGGGGAGTTTGCTCAAAAATGGGAGTACGAATTTCTTGATAGTTGGCTTTTGTGAGGATTGCTTGGGCGGTTTTTTCCAGATACTGCCAATAGATAATCTCTGACGGTAAAATATCTTTTGTGCCTCTAATGGCTTGAATATTATCCATAAAAATTAATTAATCTAACGAAACTTAAACTTAAATCATCATAAATCCCTAACTCCCTTTAATCAAAAAGTTAATTAGGTATTTTACTGCGGTTGACTAGACTTGGTGGACAAGTTAATAGGTGAACAAGTAGAATTAAGTACTAATTCCTCATTCCTCATTCTTTAATCATGGTGCAAAAAACGATTCTTCCTGATAAAAATACTTTAATTGAAACCGCTACAGATTTTATCATCAATAAAATTAAAAGTTCGATCGAGACTACAGATAGATGTACGATCGCCCTCGCAGGGGGAAGCACACCTAAACCCATTTACGAAGCCATAGCGAAAACCGATTTGCCTTGGGAGAAAATTCATGTATTCTGGGGAGATGAGCGTTATGTGTTGCCAACTCATCCCGACAGTAACGAAAAAATGGCACGGGAAGCATGGTTAAATAAAGTCGATATTCCTGTTAGCAATATTCACCCGATGCCCACTAATGGTAATAACGCCGAAGCCGATGCGCAAAAACACAATCAAGAGATACTCGACTTTTTCGGTATTTCTTCTGGTTTCCCTAGTTTTGACATCATTTTATTAGGTATGGGAGATGATGGGCATACCGCCTCCCTTTTCCCTCATACTAAAGCATTACAGGAGTTCGATCGAATAATCACCGTAGGTAATCGAGGGGAGAGTATTCGATTAACATTTACCATTCCCTTAATCAATCAAGCCAAGTGTGTAATTTTTTTAGTGGCAGGAAACAGTAAACAGGAAGCCTTAAAGCAAGTATTTAGTGAAACAGGAAATCCTAAACAATATCCTAGTAAATTTATTAATCCTCAAGGGGAGTTAATTTGGTTTCTCGATGAATCCGCCACCCAAGGGCTGTTTCATTCTTAAATTTTTCGTTGAGATGAAGCATTACCTATTACCTATTACCTATTACCTATTACCTATTACCTAACTTCATCAAAAGCCTTTTTCAGCAACCCCTACTTATTACTCTCTCCGTCTTGGTATTTCGTAATGAAAGAAGTCGTGGGCTAATAGTGTATTGGGAAAAATGGATTGGGCTTCTTTGAGTAAATCCTTCATCTGGAGGGCGTTGCCGGGGGCGTAACGGGGGCTAAAGTGAGTCATTATTAACTGTTTGACTTGCGCAGCTAAAGCTACTTGCGCCGCCATTGTGGTGGTAGAGTGCATTTTCTCGAATGCCATAGGGGCATCTTGATGGGCAAAGGTGGCTTCATGGATTAATACGTCTGCATCTTGAGATAGTTCGATCGCACTTTCACAAAATACCGTATCTGTGCAATAAACAAATTTACGTCCTATTTCTGTTGGTCCACAAAATTCCGAACCTTTAAAAGTTCTACCATCTTCAAGAGTAACATTTTCTCCAGCTTTTAGTTTGCCATAAATTGGACCAAAGGGGATGCCCATGCTTTGTGCTTTTTCTATATCAAATTTGCCCGATCGATCTTTTTCTGTAACACGATACCCAAATGCCGTAACTCGATGTTTTAAAAGTTCACAGGTGACGGTAAATTCATCATCTTGATAGACTAACCCCGGCTCGACTGTTTTGATTTCGACACCATAGGGGAAATAGGTATAGGAATATTTCATACAGGCTTTCAAGTAAGGTTCTATACCGGGTGGTCCATATACTTCAATATTTTCCGCATGAGCGCCTAAACCACAACTGGCTAATAACCCCATTAACCCAAAAGTATGATCACCGTGCATATGGGTTACAAAAATTTTCTTAAGTTGGGAGGTTTTTAAATCACTGCGCAATAGTTGATGTTGAGTGCCTTCCCCGCAGTCAAATAACCAAATTTCCCCTCTTTGAGTTAATTTTAATGCCACACTTGATACATTTCTAAATTTAGTTGGTACTCCTGAACTTGTACCTAAAAAAGTAATTTCCACGATGATTTTTCGATCGAGCTTAACTATAATGTTATGTTACCTTAAATTATACCTTAATAGACTTTGACCCTAATTATGATTTTACCACCGTAGAACAGGCATCTTGCCTGTTTTTTTCTCAGATGTCTTAATAAATATCTGTTATATAAAACTTACTCATAGTTAACTATGACGTTTACTTCTTGCTTCTACCAGTCAAGTCGGCTTGATACTGTCCACAAGCGTTGATTCGGATGTAACCCATCCTAATTTTATTATTC
>NZ_JBLZFY010000110.1:0-12588 GCF_050753365.1 Geminocystis sp. CENA526 | reverse complement strand
TTACTTATTACTTATTACTTATTACTTATTACTTATTACTTATTACTTATTAATTGTTAATTGATGCTCGAATTAATAAAGAAATTAAATTGAGAATTAATAGTATCACCACTAAAACAATAATGGCGGCAGCCGCTAAGGATTGAATCTCCTCTCTGGGATTTTGTAACCAATAGAATATTTGTACTGGTAAAGTGGTATAACTACTGGTTAAGCCTTCCCATGACAGAGGAGGCAAAAATCGCACAGATGCTTTTGCACCTACTCCAATTAAGGCGGCGGTTTCTGCTAAGGCACGGATTTGTGCAATTAATACCCCCGTAATGATGCCGGGTAAGGCACGGGGAATGACTAATTGTTGTAATACTTGCTCTTTTGTCATTCCTACGGCATAGCCTCCCTGTCGTAAGGTTTTGCCCACATTTTTTAAGGCACTACGACTGGTGATAATCAGGGTGGGTAACGTCATCACCGTTAAAACTAATGCCCCAGAAAGGATGCTATAACCACCAGTGACGGGTTTTAATAAACGGACAAAAATTTCTAAACCGAGTAAACCATAGATAATAGTAGGAATAGCCGCTAAATTGGCGATACTAACTTCTAAAAAGCGGTTTAAGGCGTTATTTTTTCGATATTCTTCCAAATAAATGGCACTGCCCACACCCAAGGGTACAACCATAATTAAACTCAGAATAAATAACCATAAACTACCGACTAAACCTGCTAATATCCCTGAGTCTTCTACCCTACGAGATGCAAAGCTAGTTAAAAATGTCCAGTTAATACGGTGGAAGCCTGTTTCTCCCACATCCCATAATAAGATGATTAAAAAAACAATCCCCACAATTCCAGCTAAAAAACCACTAACTTTTAAGGTTCGATCGAGTATAATTCTAGGAAATGAAATACTACTTTTGAGGTTAACTATTTCTCTTTCTACAGGAGGCGTATAGAAAAAATTATCCTGTTTTTTTTGAATAACATTATTGTTAAATATTGTTGAATTTATTTTATTAGTATTTTCATTTTTTTCTTGATTATTTTGTAACCAATAACTCAGGGTATTAAGTAAAAATGTAGCTAAAAATAGTATGAATCCCACGGTAAAGATAGTTTTAAACATAATAGAGTCAAACTCTACTGTGCCTAAACTTACCCTAATAATAAATGATGTAATGGTTTCGATCGAATCAAAAGGATTGAGAGTCAGATTCGGTTTTTGCCCAGACGCAATAGAAACAATCATAGTTTCACCCACAGCTACAGAAGTGGCTAAAGTGATAGCAGATAAAACTTTCGGGAAGATTGCTGGTAAGAGAATTAAACGGATAACCTCTTGTTTAGTTAAGGCTAAGGCATAACCAGAATTGCGCAACTCAGGAGAGAGATATATTAAGGCTTCTTCCGTCAAAGCTACGATGATAGGGAGAATTAAAATGCCGATGCAAATACCAGCACTTAAAGCATTAAACCCCCCCAAAGAAGGAAAAAATTTAGCTTGTAAAAAAGGAGTCAGAAATAAAAGGGCAAAATACCCATAAACAACCCCCGGAATACCGTTTAAAGATTCTAAAGAAATTTTTAAAATACCTCTCCATTTATTAGAGGCATATTCTGCTAAATAAATTCCTGCTAAAATACCTAAAGGAATAGCAACTATTAATGAGATTAAAGTGACTAAAAAAGTACCAGAAAGTAAAACAATAATCCCAAATTGAGCATTACTATAGTTAGGAGTCCATTCCTTACTGGTGAAAAAATCAAAAATGGAAACTTCTTGAAAAAATTGCCAAGTCTGAGTAATAAAAATACTAAAAATAGTGAAAGTAATAATAATAGGAATATAACCTAAAATAGTGAAACAAATTTCCTGCCAAGATTTGCCATTTTTAATTAAATTTACTGAAGATGTTTTATACATTATCTCCTCCTTGTTCAACTAAATTAGTTAATTTATTTAAAGCTAATTGTGTACCTTGAGAGTTACGGGTTAAACTTTTAACAACTTCTCTATTTTCTTGGGCAGTATTAACCAGAATTTTAATTTCAGGTTTTAATTGTTTTGCAATACTATTAACACTGGCTGTGGCTTCTGCAATTTGTAAACTCAGTTTTTTGATTTCTTCAGCAATCATATTAAAAGATAAACCTCTACCGTCATCTGCGGGTAAATTTGCCACCATTACCCCCGCTTGAAAAGATAAGTTTTCTACTCTTTTACTGATTTTATTAATTAAATCTGTTGCCTGATTAACGTTTTTAAATTTTTCTTGAAAACTGTCACCAATTTCGTTAATTTGTTCAGTAAATTTAATCATCGATTCTACACTTTCACTCAAAGCTGAAAAGGTATTTTTTCCTTCTTTAGATAACAGTAAAGCTACTTCAGAAAATCTATGATTTAAGGTACTAACTTTTTGAGTTTCTAAGAATAATTGATTTTGTTTTTCTTCTAATTCTTCTGTTTGCTTTTTCAGTAATTTATTAGCTTTTTTTAAATCATTTTGCTGTGTTTCAAGTTGATTTGCATACTCTTTTACTTTCTGTTTTTCTAGTTCGATCGAACTGGCATAATCTCTTAAATTTTTTTCTTGTTCTAAAAGTTTATCATTAATAGTAGAAAAGGTTTGAGCTTGGTATAAAATTAAAATACTTAATTCTAACATTCCCACTTCTTCACCTTTTTTTGTCACAATAATAGGCTCATAAATAAGATCAGCACTACGCTCTAAAGCGATTTTTACGGCATCATTAATACTTGTTTTTAAGGGAATTTTTAAAGGCTCATAATCAAAACTTTCCATGAGTATTTTAATGGGACGTTTACTATAAATATCCCTGGCATATTCTTTACTCATTTTTTCAAAGAATTTACGCCGAGAAATAACCCCGAATACTTCATTATTTTTAAGAATAAAAACCCCTGAAAGTTTCGGATTTAACAAGAGTTGTTCTTCTACTATTTCCGTAGATACTTTTAAATCAACCCTATAATTATCTAAAGGTAATTGTTTTAAAGTCGTGTAATATTGATTAACATTATTTTCATTTTTCATGGTAGAAGGTAATTGACCCTAAACAGTAAATCATAAATTTCAGGATATGATTAAGTATAAATTTGACCATAATTTTGATGGTAATTACTTTTAAATTGTGGAGGATTAATCTTGAATTGTCAAGGGTTTTATTCTTTAATTTTCTATTAATTAAAACTTAACCTATTCTTAAATTTGCAATAACCTTAATTAATAGATTAATAAGTTATATTTTAAGCGAATAAACAAGTAAATGTATCAATAAATACAGTAAATTTTATGAAAATTAATAGTAATAAAGTAGGTAAATTAGGCTTATTTTTGCCCTTAATTATGGTGGTAATGGGTTTACAATCCTGTGGGGAAAATAACTCAACTGCTATGACGAATACATCACAAAAAAGTGATTTAAGTGGTAATATTAGTATTGATGGTTCATCGACAGTTTTCCCGATAACTCAGGCTATGGCGGAGGATTTTCAGGATGAGAATGAAGGAGTAAAAATTGCCATTGGGGTATCTGGCACTGGTGGCGGTTTTAAGAAATTTTGTGCGGGGGAAACGGACATTTCTAACGCTTCTCGCCCCATTAAAAAGGAAGAATTAGAAAAATGTCAAGAGGCTGGAATTGATTATGTAGAGTTACCCGTGGCTTTTGATGCTTTATCGGTGGTGGTGAATCCTGAAAACGATTGGGCGGTGTGTTTGACACAAAAAGAATTAGAAACTATCTGGAATCCCTCCGCTCAGGGTAAAATCACTAATTGGAAACAAGTTCGATCGAGTTTTCCTGATGTACCATTAAACTTATACGGACCTGGTACAGATTCTGGTACTTATGATTACTTTACAGAAGCAATTAATGGTAAAGGGGGAGAAAGTAGGGGAGACTATACAGCTAGTGAAGATGATAACGTCATTGTACAGGGTGTCGGAGGCGAAAGAGGTGCTTTAGGCTACTTTGGTCTTTCTTATTTAGAGGAAAACTTAACAAAAGTTAAGCCCATTTCGATCGATGATGAAGATTCCAGTAATGGTGATGGTTGTATTGAGCCTAGTATTGCTACCGTAGAAGCTGGTACATATCAACCCCTCGCCCGTCCTATTTTTATCTATGTAAAAAAAGCATCTTTACAACGTCCAGAAGTCAAAAGTTTCGTAGAATATTATCTCAGTAAAGATCATAAATCGATCGTGGACGAAATCGGTTATATTCATTTATCTGACACAGTTTATGATAAAACCTTAGCCCGTCTTGAGGAGCAGAAAACTGGTACTATGTTCGCTGATGGTTCAACTATTGGCGTTAAACTAGACAAAATGTTGGATAAGTAATGAGTAATGAGTAATGAGAAAAAAGCCTTAAATCCCTCAAAAGGTTCTCCCAATTCTTATGCTAAACTACTATGAAAATGCTAAGTACGATCGAACCCTTAACCGAACCTACATTGACAATACCAAGATTAGAAGGTAGATAAGAAATTAATCGTTTTAAGGTGGGTAAAATAGACGCTATGGGGGTACAAATAAAAATTAGGTCTGTTTGGAGCCAAAATCCCTAAATCAACACTAGAACGGCTTACTATGGTTAGCTCAAAAGCTATGTTACAAGTACTTAATTGACGAGAAATGCCGATTACCTCATTCTATGACTTTTTGATAGGATAAAAAAGAGTCTGTACTCTACAATTATTAAGTTTTGTATGCGTTTGCCCTGGGGATTGAGATTCCTTCGCTACTCTCGGAATGACAGAATGTCGTTAGAGGTGCGTCAGTCCTAGTTAATTAACTGCTCGATCGAATCTATAATTTTCAGATGATGAGATAATTCGATCGAACAATTGAACCTTAAAAAAATCATTAAGATATATTTGTTGTCAATTTTTTCACCTAATACCTAACACCTGATACCTTTACAATACCGAAAATTTTATCTCGAACTCAGGTTATTTTAAATTCCGACAAAAATAGTCGGGTATATTTGCCAAGAAAAAATTAAGTTGTTATACTTACTCCATAAGCAATCATTTAAAGATTATTTTCAGATTCATCATTATCGATCACACAGGAGAAGATAAAATGACCCAAGCACTCGATCGTCCCGTAACTAAAAACACTTTTAAACCTACCTTCACCAAATTAGTTTCTAAAGAAGGAAGCACAGAATACCCTCTTAAAGCAATTCATATTTGCGAAGAAACCTTTGCACCTTTGGAAGTTGCCTACGATTATGATGCAATCAAGGCTCAAGTAAGTCGTGAAACCATCGCAAACGGACCAAATTCCATCTGGCGCTACAAAGCCTTTTTACCCGTTGAAAGTGAAAACCCCATCGATGTGGGTACAGGGATGACTCCCCTTGTCAAATCCAACCGCTTGGCTCGTCGTTTGGGTCTGAAAAATCTTTATATTAAAAATGATGCTGTTAATATGCCTACCCTTAGTTTTAAGGATAGAGTCGTTTCTGTTGCCTTAACCCGTGCTAGAGAGTTAGGTTTTACTACCGTCTCCTGTGCTAGTACTGGTAATCTCGCTAACTCCACTGCTGCGATCGCAGCCCATGCAGGTTTAGACTGTTGTGTTTTCATTCCTTCGGATTTAGAAGCAGGAAAAGTTTTAGGCACATTAATCTATAATCCTACGGTAATGGCTGTTAAAGGTAACTATGACCAAGTAAACCGCCTTTGTTGCGAAGTCGGTAATACCTACGGTTGGGGTTTTGTTAATATTAACCTACGTCCTTACTACTCTGAAGGTTCTAAAACTTTAGGCTTTGAAGTAGCTGAACAATTAGGATGGAAGTTACCTGATCATATTGTTGCACCTTTAGCCTCTGGTTCTTTATTTACCAAAATTTACAAAGGTTTCCAAGAGTTTGTCAAAGTTGGTTTAGTGGATGATAAACCCGTGCGTTTTAGTGGTGCGCAGGCGGAAGGTTGCTCTCCCATTGCTCAAGCCTTCAGAGAAGGTAGAGATTTTGTTACCCCTGTTAAGCCTAACACCATCGCTAAATCGATCGCTATCGGTAATCCCGCCGATGGAATGTATGCCTTAGATTTAGCGCGTAAAACCAACGGTAATATCGAATCTGTAACGGATGCCGAAATTATTGAAGGTATCAAACTTTTAGCAGAAACTGAAGGTATTTTTACTGAAACTGCTGGAGGCACAACCGTTGCAGTATTGAAAAAATTAGTGGAAGCAGGAAAAATTGATCCTGAAGAAACTACCGTGGTTTATATCACTGGTAATGGTTTAAAAACCCAAGAAGCTGTACAAGGTTACATAGCCGAGCCTTTCATCATCGAGCCTAAATTAGATAGTTTTGAACGTGCTTTAGAACGCTCTCGTACTCTCGATCGTTTAGAATGGCAACAAGTATTAGTCTAATCAACTTATCTTAGTAAAACAGGCATCTTGCCTGTATTTTTCATAATCAAGGGTTGAATATTATTCAACCCCTACGAATTTATAAACTTTATTAAAATTTATTAAAATATGTCCGTAAAAGTATTAATTCCTACCGCTTTACAAAAATTTACTAAAGAACAAGCTACGATCGAATGTAGTGCAACCACGATTCAAGAATTACTGGATGCGTTAGAAACAAATTGCCCTGGTATCAAAGCGCGTTTATGTGACGAACAAGGTGCTCCTCGCCGTTTCCTCAATTTCTATGTAAATAGTGAGGATATTCGCTTTTTAGATAACGTTGCGACTCCTTTAGCTGATGGTGATGAAGTAAGTATTGTACCCGCCGTAGCTGGAGGTTGATCTATTCGTAAAACAGGCATCTTGCCTGTGTCATTATTGATTTTACAAACGGTTAGGTTTTCCCTGACTAGCTACTTGCCCTTGTTTTAATAAAAAATAACCATCGGCATAGTTTAATTCTTCCAGACGATGCGTCACCCAAAGGGCGGTAATTCCTCGCTCTTTAACTATTTTTTGAACTAAAGAGACTAACTCTATTTGCGTTTCAGGATCGAGTAGTGCTGTAGGTTCATCTAGTAATAATACCTGACAATGACGGGCGATCGCACCTGCAATAGCGATTCTTTGTTTTTGTCCACCACTTAAAGCATATATCGGTCGGGTTTCTAATTCAAGGAGATTAACCGCCGTGAGGGCTTCTCTTACTCTATATTTAACTTGAGAAAGGTTCAATTTTTCTTCCACTAAACCAAAGGCAATATCGGCGGCGACAGTGGGCATTACTAATTGATGATCAGGATTTTGAAACACAAATCCCAGTGGTTTATCCATCGTTGATGTACCACTTGAGGGAGTGAGTAAACCTGCTAATAATCGCAGTAAAGTTGACTTTCCACAACCATTATTACCTAGTAACATCCAAAATTCTCCCCTTGGGACTTTCAGAGTACAAGAATTGAGGACTGGAGTTTGTAGATTCCAACCAAAACTTAAGTTTTCAATTTCAATGGCAAATTCAGACAATGTAATTAATGATCGATCGTTTAGTAATGTTGAACTTAACTAATAATAGCTTATTTATTTATCTTGACTCAAGTTCGATCGAATTTTTGATATGAAGAAGATTGATGTTTTTTGATTGGCTTCGTAGGAATTAAATAATTAGGATTTACGCACCTTTAACGATATTCTGTCATTCCGAGAGTAGCGAAGGAATCTCAATCCTTTGATTTTTGGTACAAGTGCGTAACTTCTAAGAATATTCAACTCTCCTAAAGTATTAAATATGGTAGATGTGTAATAGTGAATCAAAAATATGAAATATTAATTAGACAAAGTATTCTATAATCTTTAATTATGAATAAATTGTCCTATGAATAAAAGTCAAAAAATCCAAGAAATCATCGCTCTGCGTCAACCCCTTGCTGAATCATTAAAGAAAGTGGAAGACAACCTGAATCACTTACAGATTACTTGGCACAACCTAGAAGATTATCGTAATCAGTTACAAGCAAAAACTCAAGACGATAAAGTATTAGGTAAGTTACAAGAAATCAATTTCAGTGACTCCAAAACTAAAATACTAGAATCTTTAGAAAAACTCAGTAAACTATTCAAGCGTTTTGAAAGACAAACATTAAATATAGGAGTAGTAGGACGTGCAGGGCAAGGAAAAAGTCGTTTATTACAAAGTCTTACGGGGTTAAGCTCAGAAGAAATACCAGACGGCGATCGTCAACACTGTACAGGCGTTCGGAGTAGTATTCACCATACGCACGATCAGGAAACCAAAGCAAAAGTCTATTTTTATAGAGAACAAAGTTTTCTCCATGAAATTATCAATCCCTACTATACTGCCTTAGACTTAGGACAACATCCCATTTCCATTCAAGATTTTGCGAATAATCCCTTACCAACTCTAAGATTAGAAGGTGCTGAAAATCAAGCTAAATACGAACACTTAAAAGATTATTATACTCATTTTGATAAATATAGTGATCTATTAAGATGCCCTTCTCCTCTGGATATTAGTCAAGATAAAATTCGTCAATATGTAGCTCAAGATGATAAAAATGGAGAGCGTGTTTATTTTAATTATTTAGCCGTTAAAGAAGTTAAAATTACCTGTCAATTTCCTAACAAAGAAGTAGAGCAAATCGCTGTAGTTGATATGCCAGGATTGGGGAATACTGGTATTGGTGATGAAGCAAGAATGATAAAAACGTTAGCTGAAGAAATTGATTTTGTTTTATTCGTAAAAATGCCCCATACTTTGAGAGATTATTGGGCAGATGTGGATGTTAAACTTTACGATACTGTCAATGCTTCTTTGGAGGATTTGCCTGTAAAATTATGGTCATTTATGGTTTTAAATAAAACTGACAAAGATTCAAAACAGGGTGATAATTTCACTAATTGTCAAGATTTACTGAAATCAATTATTAATGTCTCTAAAGAAAAAACATTCATTTTCAGTGATTATATCATTGCCAACTGTGCCAATCCCGAAGAAGTAAACGAGAAAATTTTAGAAAAAACTCTCGATTATTTAAGTCAGAATATCAGTCAATTAGATCAAAAATATGTCACAGCTTTTTATGATGAATTAGCTGATTTACAGTCCACAATTAAAGGAGAATTGCAGAAAGCAAAAGAGACTTTAAATAAAGTTGACAGTGTTGAATCTGAGTCAACATTTGATGAACTTTTTGATAATTTTTGGGATAATCTTACCAATGATTTAACAGATTTATTAGAAGATTTAAGAGAAAAAAGAAATGATCAAGATGATTATTTTAAAGAACAAGTAGAAAAGGTTTTTCAAGAGTGCCAAAAAGATGAAACTATTTTCCCTAGTCTCGAACAGATCAGAAAAAGAAAAAATAGCATTATACAAGGTGATTATCCTAGTACTTATGGTACTTATATTAATGAAATAAGAACAGGTTTATCTCGTCGTTTTCTTAACTTAGATGATGGCTTAAAAAAATCGATCGAAGAATTAAAAATAGAGATTACTAATGTTTTAACTAATCAGTGTAATTTAAAAGGTTTAAGCATGGACAAAGGTAGTAAATTTTTGCAAGAAATAACAGATTTAATTCCTGATTCCTGTACTACTTTGAAAGAAGGTTTTACTGTTATGGGAAATTTTGAGCTATCTTATCGAGGTTTAATTCAATACCATATTCGAGAAAATTTGGACAATTTAAGACAAGATAATAGTCCATTACCAAAAGGAGGAAAAGAGCAAGATGTTTTAGATAATCTGCAAGAGTTATACAAAGAAACGATTTATCTGTGTAAAAATGCCCTAGATAACAACTTTTTGCGAATACCAAGTCAAGCCGCCTTTGCCATCGTGGAGGAATTTGTGGATTTAGTCTTGAGAAGTAAAGATGCTCAAAGACAATGGCGTAAGTTTTTATTACCTTACAGAGCGGATATTTGGAGTGATACCTTTCAAATTTTGGGAGATAATACCCGTTTACGTCAACAGTGGACTCAATTAATAGAAGAAACAGAAAATATCAATTCTTCTTTACTCAAATAATTAATTATTAATGGAAAAACACAAATTATGTTATCAAGAATATTGCAACCCCTAGTGAAAAAACAGACTCTCAAAGTAACAATGTTAGGTCATTCTGGGGTAGGGAAAACAAGCCTTTTATGTGCCATGTATGATCAGTTTGATCAGATTATTGGTAAAACTAATTTACAATTAACTCCAGATCATGACACTAAAACTATCTTAGATCAACGTTTAAAACAATTAAAAGAATCAGCACAGCAAAATAGTATTAAAATTCGAGGAGGATTAGAAAACACTACAACCGCTAGAACTTATAATTTTGACTTAGGAAAAACAGGACAATCTCCTTCTCTTGAGCTACAGTTTCAGGATTATCATGGTGGTTATATTCTCAGAAAAAAAGAAACTGTCATTAACTATATAAAAGAATCAGTAGCTATTATTATTGCCATTGATACTCCTGCTCTAATGGAAAACAATAGTCGGTGGCATGAAGAATTAAATCAACCTCAAATTATTTATGATTTATTTAAAAGTGGTTTTGCCGAACTCGATTCCCCTAAATTAGTCATTTTTGCTCCTGTTAAATGTGAAAAATATTTACGAAAAAGCAACGATGAAGAGGAATTAGTTACCAAAATACAAAAAAAATATAGCAATCTACTCAATTTTTTCTGTAGTGATGCTCTAGTTCCCTATGTTGCTGCAGTCATGACACCTGTAGAAACATTGGGTAGTGTTGATTTTGCCTATATAGAAGAAGATGAAAATGGTCAACCGATTTGGTTCTTTCGTAAATCTGATCCTAATGAATTGTACAAACCAAAAAATAGCGATCAACCCTTACGTTATTTACTTAGATTTTTATTAAAACTGCATCTACAAAAACGAAAAATGTCTTTTATTGAATTAATTTTTATCATGATGGAACGAGATAAAACTTTTCTCAATGCCATGAGTGAGTTTTCTAATGGTTGTAAAAATAATCGAGCTTTTACGGTTTTTCAAGGGGAAAATTTATTAAGAATTAATTAAATAACAAATAAAGGTAAATATTATGAAAAGAATTTTTATAGAAACTCGCAATAAATCAGTAGATTACGATTGGTTTAATGGTGAAAATAGTAAATTAGAATCTCCTAACATTCCTGATTTACTCGAAAAATTAGCAGATACCGAATTTGAATCTCTAGTTTTATATCGTCAATCAAACGAACTAATTTTGGCAATAACTGCTTTAAAAAGTGATAGGATTGACAACCGTACTCGCCCTATTCGTAATTCTTTAATTTGGATTGCTGATAATAATGATGATGACGCAAAAATTAGAGCGATTATTTATGAATATTTAACCGCTAAAGATGAACTAGAAAAAGAAATTGCAAAAGCCATTACTGAGACACCAGCAATTAAGATTGATTATCCAAAAATTAAGGCTATTGGTAATCAAAATAATTCTGAGATTAAGCAAAATTCATCACAACCAGATTTAGATAATAAAATTGGTAGTTTTAATTCAGATAAGTGTAAAGAAGAATTAATTAATGAGATAACAAGCTATAGCCTACCTAAAAAAGACGGTTTATTAATCTTTATTACTGACAGCAAATCAAAAGAAAATATAACAAAAGAAAATCCTTGGCGTGGATTATCCAGTAAAATTTCTGGCGGAGAATGGATTATTTTAGAAAAAAAGTCACAATCATCGACATCATCAAAGAATTATTCTACAAATAATAATTCCAACGGATTATTCATCAACGGATTATCGATCGTATTAGCAATAGTGTTAATCGTAAGTAATGTTTTTTGGTTTTATCAATATAACGATTTAAACAAGCAATATGATTCTTTAAAAAATCAATTTGAACCATCAAAAATTCAGATTGAAAAATTAGAAACAGAATTACTAGAAGTAAAAAATCAGTTACAAGCAATTAAGACTGCTAAAGAAGAATTTGATAAGGCATTTCCGAATCCATAATAAGAATTTAATTGGAATATTGCGAAGGCTAAATCTAATTATCAAACGGGGTAGAAAAAGTACAAAAATCTTTAAGTGATAGTGTGCAAAACCTTAATTAAAGTTTACAGTTCGATCGAGCTTTTATAGAAAAACTTAATTAAAGTTTACAGTTCGATCGAGCCCTGTGAGTTATATGTTCTACCATAAATAAAATGTAGATAATTATAATCATAGGAATTAGCCTATCTTTTTTAGCTAATAACAGAAATACTTAATCAATCGTAAGCCCATGAAAAATGCACATAATTAGTCGTAAACTGTTGCGAGAATATTGTCAAAAACACACAGATTCTTGTAAGTCCTTAGATGACTGGTACAAAACTGCTCAACAGGCAACTTGGACTAATCTTATTGAAGTTCAGAAAGTTTATCCTCCAGCCGAATCTGTTGGTAGTTTTACCGTTTTCAATATCAAAGGCAATAACTATCGTTTGATTGTTAGCATTAATTACAGTGACATCTCCCACACTGACCTAACGGTACAGATGTGGGCTTCTTAACTTCGCAATTAAGAGTTTCTGCTTCACAGGACGGCACTAGCCTTACAGACAAGT
>NZ_JBLZFY010000109.1:0-12768 GCF_050753365.1 Geminocystis sp. CENA526 | reverse complement strand
GAGGGGGGAGAGGGGGAAGACAAAAAATTACTAGCTAGGTTTTCAATTCTTAATTTTTAATTCTTAATTCTTAATTCTTACTTATTGGGCAATATTCGCACCAATACTGACACCTTCGTCATCCCAAAGAGAATCAGCAAAGGAAGTGTTAATAGTATTTGTGTTCAGGCTACTATTTGTAACCATAGGTTCTCTAACTTGATAGGTACTACCAGAGATGGTACTAACCTTAACGTTTCTAGGAGTGAATAAAAAGATACTTTCTCCTATTCTCTCTTGATGCCCGTCAATGGCGTAAGTGCCTCCAGCAACAAAATCCACCGCCCTTTGAGCTTCATCGGGTTCCATTACATTCAAATTCAATACAACACATCTTTGCTCCCTTAAAGTTTGAATTACTTGGGGAATTTCCTCGAAAGAATGGGGCTCAATTACAACTACTTCATTCACGGCGTTACTAACTCCTGGCATTCCAATAACGTTATTAGGTAAGATACTTGACATACTATTATCCATATAAGAAGATGACTGTGTTTCCATTTTGAGAGGGGATTTATCCCGTTGACGACGACGAGAAGAGGTAGAAGGCTGTACTGCCGGAGGTTCGGGTTGTGACTCCTCTGGAGTATCCACTATGATACTATCCTTCGGTGAATCTTCTTTTGCCATGGTTTCCATTTCTTCCTCATAATATTGGTAGTCTTGTTGTCCTCCACCAATAATGTCTTTTAATTTTCCTAAAAAATTACTCACTTGTTTAATTCCTCAATGACTTTAGTATAATAGTACAAACTTTATCAATCTATACAAAAATTTACGGATATTTTTATCTACTTTATATTCTTGTTAACCAAAATAAAACTTGTTTTAACAAAGTAATTGTAAATAACCATAATAAAAAACATTTTCTAGTCAATGATAAGGCTTGTTCGATCGAATTTGCATCGATTTTTTTGTCTGGTTTTCCTAACAAAGGCTTAAATTTTTTCTCCCCTTTATAGGTATTTTCGCCTCCTAATTGAACTTTTAAGATTAAGGCATAAATAGCCTCACTCCATCCCGAATTAGGGCTAGGGTCTAATATTGCATACTGTCTGCACTCAGTAATATACTTGAGGGGTTTTCCAGAGATAATTCCTAAAGTTAAAACCGTGAGACGACAAGGCAACCATGTTAAACAATCTTCTAATTTGGCACTAAACCAGCCTATATCAACATAAGGCTCTTTTTTATAGCCAATCATAGAGTCTAAAGTACTAATGGCTTTATAACCTATTGCCAAAGGTACACTACCAATTATAGGCAAGAAAGTTCCTATTAGGGCAAAAAATAAAGGGGCGGTAACTCCATCAACAGTATTTTCGGCAACGGTTTCTAAAACTGCTCGTAAAATATCTTCTTTTGATAAATTCTCAGTATCTCTACCGACATAAAAACTAAGACGATGACGCGCTTGAGATAAATCATTTTCTTTGAGGGAGGATAATACATCTTCGGCGGCATGACGAAGGCTTTTACCTGCAAAACAACTGGCTAACAACACCGTTTGCAGAATGATTCCTCCATAATAGTTAAAGTTACTTACCCAATAAATCAATAACCACGTTATTCCACCGCTACCGATAACTAATCCTAAACCGAGTATTACTCCAGCTATTTTACGAGCTAGTTTACTGGAGGTTCGATCGATCACAAAATTATGGTAACTTTGAATAATCCAACCCATAATCTGTACAGGATGAATCCAACCCCAAGGATCACCGATGAGATAATCTAAGATAGATGCTAACCAAACTATATTCAAGAATGAAGAATTAAGAATTATATCAAATCCGCTTAAACAGTTATAATAAAATTCTCGCACAAAGTAAGGAAAATCAAAATTTCTATTTATAAGTGATCATCCGAACTTGATATTACCTATTACCTATTACCTATTACCTATTACCTATTACTTCCCCTCATCAGAATACTTTTTCCTAACCGTAATTACCATGTTTGGGGCTGAAAATTTTTGGGAATGTCTAATTTAAACACATCATTGTCAATACGGGCAACATATAGCCCTTCTTGTAAAGCCTTTTTTCGTACATCCGATGACATATCCACCGCCGTTAAAATACCGTAAACCTTTTTATTTTGATGCTCAGGGAAAAAGTAACGAAAACGAGCTAAGATGTTTTTTAACTGATCGATCGAATCTTCTCTGGCATGGCTTTTCACTTCTACCACATAAGCTGTATTAATATCACCATTGCTATAAGCTAACACATCAATTTCTATTTCATCCCCATTTTTACGCACTCTTACACGGGGGCTAATGACTTCCATCGCCAATTTTTTTCTTAAAATTTTCTCCATGGAAGGCAAGGCTAAACCTTCGGTAAAACTCCCAAATTTATCCGCTAATCCCCCAATTTGTTTACCTAATTCTTTGATTTTTCGATCGGTTTTTTTTAATTGCTCATCGGTTTTCTTTTGTTGTTCATCAGTTTTCTTTTGTTGCATACTAACTTCTTTAATTTGCAATTCCGTTTGTTTTTGAGATTCAATTAACTCCCTTAATAATTGCCAAACTTCATCGGCGGTAGTTGTCATAACTTTTTCTCCACAATTACAATTCTATTTATGAAAAGGGCTAAAGCCCTCACTACAAACTGTGATTTAGTATTAATTTGTAAATTTTACCCGTTTATACAAGTCTGCTAAACTAATTTCTACCTCAACGGATTCTAAAGTTAAGACATCCTCTTGATTCATTAATTCCGTTAATAACCATTGATGTTTACCTACTTTTCGATACAATTCTACTCGATAATCTTCTTGAGAGATCAAAATATACTCTTTTAATTCGGGTATAGTGCGATAAAAAGCAAATTTTTGATTCTTGTCAAATCCTTCGGTGGAATTAGATAAAATTTCAGCGATTAAGCAAGGATTCGTTACTGCTGTTTGTTTTTCGTTAGTAAAGCAAGGCTCACCTTTAATTACCATCACATCAGGATAAAAATAATTATCACCATGAGGAGGTAATAACTTCATATCACTCATAAAAACACTGTAGTCTAAATCTTCTAAGGCTAACAACAATCGAGCATGAAGTTTTCCTGTTAGAATATTATGATTAGCAGAAGCGCCCGCCATTTTAATAATTTCTCCTTCTATAAATTCACTTTTTTCTTCGTTGATTTCTTCTTGTGCAAGATATTCTTCAACAGTGACGGGTGACAATACGATCGAACTTACCATTTTCAACCTCAAATTTTGCTATTTTTTGTTTTTGTACTTTGACTAAATGTTTTGTAAAATAATTATCATTTTACTTTTTATTTGATTAAAAATCCCAATCTTCGTCATCATCAAAAAATTCATCATCTTGCACAGGGGATGTATCATCATAAGCAGGAGAAATGACTCGATAAGGGGCATCATAAACTCCCCCTTCTCTATATCTATTATCGCTAGATTTTGAAGGTTCGATCGATCTGTTTTTTGGAGGAGATGAAGGAGTTTTAATCTTAGGTGATTTAGGTTTAATTTCAGTTTTTTCTCTCGGTTTATAGGAATAAAGAGAGGCTTCCCTTGCTTTTAAAAACGTTTCTGAAGGTACATTATCTTGTTCATTAATTACGGGATTAATTGGCTCTTTTTGTTGTATATTTTCTTCTAAATTTTCTGCAATTTTTTCTTCTGAATAAGTATTTTTATCTAAGATAATAGGTTCAACTTCTGAAGGCTTTTCTAAAGGTAAAATTTCTTCTTTTAATTCGATATTATCTTTAGCTTCTTCAGGATAATTTTCAGGTTGTTCATACTCGGCAAAATTATCATGATACTGATTATTTAATGGTATTTGTGGAGTAGAATCTTCATCAAAATCAAAGTCAAAATCTTCATCTATTTCTTCTACTGGTTTATTATATTTAGGAGGATTTACTCCAGCAGATGGAGGAGAAAAAACTTTATCTTCAGAGGGTTGTTTAAAGGATGATTTCGGTTTAGGAGGAGGATTATAAGGTTTTTGATTATCTGAATAATCAGATTTTCTCTGAGGAGAAGATGAGCTTAAAATTTGAATAATTAAACTAGATAATATACCAGCTAAAACTGCGACAATAACCCATAATGATAAAGGCAAACTTAGGCTATTATATCCAAAAATAACTAAGGTGATGGGTTGAGCATTTTGTAGAGTAAATAATGCCGTTATCAGTACGATCGAGATTAATAGTATAATTTTAAATCCCATAGTTTTTTGGAGAATTAAGAATTAGAAATTAAGAATAGTTTTAGTGATTTATAGACATCTAGTAGAAAAGATTTTTATTGGTTTGTAGTAAGGGCTAAAGCCCTTATTTTACCAAATATTATCAATGTATAATCAACAACTTACCATGTAATAAATGAGACTTTTTACAAAACATTTTGTTACAGAAAATATAATAAAATAAACGATTTGCGTATTAAAAAATGATTTAGGTAATATCTAGGAACTCGCCAAGAAATAAATTTCATGGCTCATAGCACAAGTCGGCTAAAGCGACTAATTTTAAAACAAAATTAATTTTTCATTCCCTCTGATAGCCATACTATAATACCGTCAGCGATCGAACGTGCTAATTGTTGTTGAGCTTGGGGGTTAGTAATCCATTCAAACTCATAGGGGTTAATCATAAAACCTAACTCTAATAATACACTAGGGGCGGTATGAGGGCGAGTGAGGGCGAGGTTATTCCAATATACCCCATAACTGGGTCGATCGAGCTTTTCGGTCAAATAATTATGCAAAAATACCGATATATCGTGGGCTTGGGGATGATACCAAAAAGTGCTGATTCCCTGAGTTTTTTCAGCGTTACCGCCATCGGGAAGGGCGTTATAGTGAATGGAAAAGGCAAGGTGAGGCTTTAGTTGATTTATCATCCTTTGTCGATCGACTAAAGATACAAATGTATCAGTTTCTCTCGTTAAATAAACCGTAACGCCACGATTGCGCAATTCTTCTGCTAATAAGAGGGATACCACTAAGTTAACGTCTTTTTCGGGATACCCCGTGCCTCCTAAAGCCCCCTTCTCCTCCCCTCCGTGACCCGGATCGAGTAAAATAGTTGTACCTTGAATATTGGCAGGGGCATGATTAAAAGTGAGAACTAAATTACTACCCTCATAACGCACATCATAACCCCATTGACGACTAGATTTAAAGTTGAAAATATAGTCAACTTGACTAGGGGAAGTTTGATACCAGTCTAAGCGCTTAATCAAAGAGTCGTCATCAAAACGAATGGTATCGGTTTGCGCGGTGGTGTTATGCAAAGTGAGGGTGAAAGTATCATCCCCCTGACGAATGGAAATAGGCACAGGATTTTGTAAGGGAAAAATAACTTCTGTACGATTATCGAAGCGACGGGAAGATACACTGCGAATAATGGAGGTAGGCGGTGCATTAGTGGGTAAAACCCTCGTTTCTTCTGCTTTTATCCATCCGCCGTAGTCTAATCTCAACCAGTCTCCATCTCTACCTGTTACGGATGCCCTTGTGCCTCTGGGAAGGGGTGTTAACCTCGAATGATTAGTGCTTGAGCCTGTTCGTGCTACTCCTTGTTCTGAGATTACTTCAATGACGGTTAATTCTTGAGGGTTAAGAATTGTTACATTACCTTGACTTATTTCTTGAACTGTTGTAGCTCGATCGATCATCTTAAAAGTGGGAGTAACAGTGGTATTAATATTAGTAAAACTGGCACATCCTTTTTTATTTATCCATGATTGAGAGGTGATTTTTTCTCCTTCATTATCTCCGATAAGAATAGCAGAATTAGAGGGCAAATTGGCGATAGTTAAGTCAGGAGTTAAGTTAATAATTTCTCCATTTATATCCACCGATACTTCACTTTGATAAGGTGCAACGGCTTGAAAACAGACTAATTCTTGGGGTAATCTGCTGATATTTTGAGAGGGAAAAACAGGAGTAAATTGTGATGGTTGAGGAGTATCTTTTTTCGTGACAATACGCTTAATTTCTTCATTGCCAAAACGGATGACTAATTCATTTTTGCCTGTTTGTAGAGGGATGGAAGGTGCAAAATGTCCTTGAGGAGATCGATCGATCGGCTTACCATTAATATAGACTGGATTATCATTACTAGCAGAGCCGATAACAAAGATAGAATTTGCCGTAGTTTCGTGGTTAGCAGGGGGATAAACTACCGTCAAAGATTGGGCGTTAACAGAATCCATAATTAAACCAAAAGAAGCTGTTAAGAGTAATCCTTGCCAAAATTGTTGCCGTTGTATCATGTTTAAAGAATTAGGAATGAGAAATGAAGAATAAGGAATTACTAATTATATCAAGTTCTGATAATTACTTACATATAATATAATACTTTATGTTTAATTTCATATAATAATCAAAACTATGAATGAAATTGCTAATATCGATTCAAGTGCTTATATAACAGTACAAGGAAATTATGCTGTTATTAATGAAGGTACAGGCTATGCTATTATTAATATCCAAAATAAACAATTTTTAGCGGGTAATATTTCCTCTTTTTTAGATTGCGTTAAAACTTTAGAATATATTGCTAGTAAACAAGACAATTCATCTCAAGAATATCAAGATTATTCTGAAGATATTAAAGCTTCTCAAGAATCTAAACCTTTAACTCCTAAATTTGATGTTAAATCTGATATTCAAAGATTAATAGAAAAGTATGCTCCAGAAACAGTTAAAGTTGATAAATCAGTTAATTTTATGAGTCAAAGTCGCTATAAATGTTATGACAAATATGGAAATATATTAGGGCGTGTTAGGGGAAAAGAAGGAAATCGCTATTGGCAATATGGTGATTTATCAGATAAAAAACATTATTAAATATCACATTTACTCAAAACAATAATTTAACTAATAAACATAAAAATATGAATGAAATTGCCAATATTGATTCAAGTGCTTATGTAACAGTGCAAGGAAACTACGCTGTTATTAATAAAGGTACAGGCTACGCTATTATTAATATCCAAAATAAACAATTTTTAGCGCGTAATATTTCCTCTTTTTTAGACTGTGTTAAAACTTTAGAATATATTGCTAGTAAACAAGACAATTCATCTCAAGACTATCAAGTTTATTCTGGAGTTAAAACACCTCCACAAGGTGTAGAAAAATCAGGAACTTTAACAGGATTAACCGAATATTATCCTTTAAAAGGACTAACTTCAAGATTAATTTCAGAAGTCGAAAATAGTAAGGATTTTAAAAATTTTCAATCAATAAAAACTAATGATAAAATCTCAAAGAATAGTATAAGATTAATTCAAGAAACTTCTCAACATTCCCAATATTTATCTGAAGTTGTTATCACTTATTATCGAGATCATAATTGTTCTAGTAGTGAAGCTGATTTACTTTCTGTTGAATTAAAGCAGTTAGCTATATCACTTTCAATGATTTATACTGTTCATGATCTTAGAAAATTTTATATTGTTGTGACTTTATTTACTCATCAAATTTCTCGTTTTAGACATAGAGAAAGAAAATATCGTTGGGATTATCTAATAAGAAAAAATATGCTTGATAAATTAAATGATTGTTTATCTGAAAATTATTAGAAGTCCTAAAAATTATTGTTGGCTTAATAAAAAAAATAAGATAAATTTTACCTAATATTTTATGAATATTGCAGAATTAATAAAAGCCGAAATTGACACTTTTTCCGAAGAATTACAATTATTGTTACTAGATTTTATTGAGTTACTTAAAAAACGTTATCCTTCACTAAAAAAAGATAATCTTAATCTGGAAAGCAAAGAAAATATAGATGATGAATCTTTTATTGGAATGTGGAAAGATAGAGAAGATATGCAAAATAGCGATGATTGGGTAAGACAAATTAGAAACCAAGAATGGTAGTAATTAAATGGGTAATAAAATTTTAAGCTCGTAGCTTAAAGTCAATATGATAAAATATCTGTAGATTTGATGTTCACAATGGATATAATTTTGTAAAACACTGATTAATGGTCTTAAATAACTATGTTAAAAACTGTAACAGGAATTTATGATAAAGGTCAAATTATAATTGAGCAATATCCCGATAATATTCAAGAGGAAACACCAGTAACATTTCTTGAAACTCAAAATATTGATTTAAAATCGAGGGGAATTAATCAAGAAGAAACTGAAAATATTAGAGAAAAATTAGCTGTTTTTGCTGATGAATGGAATAGAGAAGAAATGAATATTTATGACAATTATGAGCAATATAAAAATGAGCTTAAATCGAGGTAATAAAGATTATTAAATATACGATCGACAATAAAATAATTTAAGATTACAATAGTTGCTATTAGTATCAAATTTATGAATGAAAATTTATCAACAATTTTAAGTAACTTACCCTCCGATTCTGGGGTTTATTTTATGAAAGATAAAGAGGGTAATATTCTTTATATTGGTAAAGCTAAAAATTTAAAAAATAGAGTTAAATCTTATTTTAATGCTAGTCAAAAACATAGTAATAGAATTGCCTTGATGGTGCAACAAATTAGGGATATTGAATTTATCGTTACCGATACCGAAGCGGAGGCTTTAGCTTTAGAGGCTAATTTAATTAAACAACATCAACCTCATTTTAATGTCCTCTTGAAAGATGATAAAAAATACCCTTATATTTGTATAACATGGTCGGAAGATTATCCTCGCATTTTTATTACCCGTAAAAGGCGCTTAAATAGTAAACTCGATCGATATTATGGTCCTTATGTAGATAGTGGTAAACTAAAAGATACCCTTGAGATTATTAAACGCACTTTTTCCCTTAGACAACGATCGAAACCTCTATATAAAAATCGTCCTTGTTTGAACTATGATATAGGAAAATGTCCCGGAGTTTGTCAAAATTTAATTACCCCCGAAGAATATCGAGAAACTATCAGTAAAATTGCCTTAATTTTTCAGGGAAGAATTGATGAATTATTGCAACAATTAACCGCAAAAATGCAATCTTGTGCCGAAAATTTAGAGTTTGAAAAAGCTAGTAAATATCGAGATCAAATTCAGAGTTTAAGTCAATTATTTTCCAGTCAAAAAGTTGCCTTACCTGATGATACTATATCTAGGGATGCTATCGCTCTAGCTCAAGATGATAATCATATTTGTATTCAATTATTCCAGATACGGGCAGGGCGTTTAATTAGCAGACTAGGCTTTTTTACTGATAACAAAAATTCTGTTACTGATAAGGAAAAAATCTCATTATCACAGACAAAAAATGAATCTAAAACTGTTGATATTAAAGATCAATATGCAGGAAATTTATACAATAATAACGGAAAAATGTCAGTTCGATCGATAGCAAAAGAATCTATTAATAATAAATACCAAGATTTTATTGATAGTAAAAATGATGAAAAAGGAGAGATTTTACAAAGAGTTTTAGAAGAGCATTATTCTAATATTGACTCCCTAGAAATTCCCTCAGAAATTTTAGTTCAATATAATTTACCCCAAGCCGAAATTTTAACTAATTGGTTACAGCAAAAAAAAGGTAAAAAAGTGACGATTATTACTCCTCAAAAACAGCAAAAAGCGGAGTTAATATCTATGGTTGAAAGAAATGCGAACATTGAGTTAGAAAGAAGCCAAAAATTCACACAAACTAACTTAGAAGCGATGGAAGATTTAGCGAAAATTTTGGATTTACCCACATTACCTAGACGCATCGAAGGTTATGATATATCTCACATACAAGGCTCAAATGCAGTGGCTTCAAGGGTTGTGTTTATCGATGGTTTACCAGCTAAACAACATTATCGCCATTATAAAATACAAAATCCAGATATAAAAATCGGACATTCTGACGATTTTGCATCCCTTCAAGAAATTATTAAAAGACGCTTTTCTAAAACAGAAGAATATCCCGATTTAGTGATGATTGACGGCGGAAAAGGGCAACTTTCTTCCGTGTGTGAAGTGTTAGAAGAAATGAATTTGTTGTCAAAAATTAATGTGATTAGTTTAGCAAAAAAAAGGGAAGAAATTTTTATCCCTAATCAGTCTCAACCTTTACCAACCCAGAAAGAACAAACGGGGGTACAATTACTAAGAAGATTGAGAGATGAAGCCCATCGTTTTGCGGTGACATTCCATCGTCAACAGCGATTAAAAGCTAGTCGTCGATCGATCTTAGATGATATTCCGGGGTTAGGTTTTGAGCGTCAAAAATTATTATTATCTCACTTTAATTCGATCGATTATATCAGGGAAGCAAGTCTGAAACAACTGCAAGAAGTATCGGGCATTGGCAACCATTTAGCCCAAAATATTTATAATTATTTTCATCCTAATGTTTAATAAACTTTTGTGAAAAATATCACGGTTTTTAATAATAATAGATTTTTAATCATAAAAAGGGTGAAAAAAATTGCGATTTTCCTTGACTTTTTCTCTTTTTTTGGTAATAATAGAAAATATAAAGATCATAATGGAAATCTGACTGTCTATCTTTAAAAATGTCACTATTCCCATTATCTAAATTTTATCAAAAATGTCAACCCTTGTCAAGGGAAATATCGAAAAAAATGTGCATTTTTCGATAAAAGTAAAAATTGGTTTGTAGGGGTTGAATAATATTCAACTTTTACGGGGGAGAGATTGTGTCAATCAGAAAAGTTAATTTTCTAATTCTGCTAATTCCATCCATTTTTCGGTAGCTATATCTATCTCTTGATTCACCTTTTCTAATTCTAATGTTAAGTGATTTAGGGTTTCATAATCAAGATTTGAGTTGTTATATAACTCTTTCTCTATTTCTTCTTTTTTTGTCTCTAAATTAGGAATAATTTTTGTCTCTAGTTTCTCTAATTCTTTTTTTTGATAACTAGACATTCTGCGATTTTTCCCATTAGTATTTTTCTCTTTTGTTTCTCTATTTTTATCTTCTTTAAGGATTTTATTATTAGTGTTTTTTTCCTCTTGCAATTGTTTTTCTTCTTTACTTTTATACTCTAAATAAACGGAATAGTTACCCGGATATTGGCGCAAGTTGCCTTTACTTTCAAAGGCAAAAATAGTTTCTACGGTTCGATCGAGAAAGTATCGATCGTGAGATACTACTATGACACAACCCTTAAAAGATTCGATATATTCTTCTAACACTGCCAAGGTTTGCACATCTAAGTCGTTGGTAGGTTCGTCTAAAATTAGTACATTAGGATTACTAATTAACATCCTCAGTAAAAATAAACGGCGTTTTTCTCCTCCCGAAAGTTTGGCAATGGGAGAATATTGTTGATTGGGGGTGAATAAAAATCTTTCTAGCAGTTGAGAAGCGCTTATTTGAGTGCCGTCAGAGGTTTCGATATAGGTTGCTACGTCTTTAATATACTCGATGGCGCGTTGCTCATTTTGCGCGGCGGTGATTAAACTATCGGAATGTTGATCAAAATAACCAATATGAATAGTACTTCCGATCTCAACTTTCCCGCTATCGGGTTCAATTTTGCCCATGATTAAATTCATCAGGGTTGATTTACCAACGCCGTTACCACCTATAACCCCTACTCTATCATCAGGAGCAAATTCATAAGTAAAATCTTTAATCAGGGTTCGATCGCCAAAAGATTTGCTAATATTATCTAATTCGATGACTTTTTTACCGATGCGACGACTGGGGGTATCAATTTCAACCTTGCCTTGAGTCTGTTTAAACTCCTTCTCCTTCATGTCATAAATTCGATCGATCCGTGCTTTTTGTTTCGTACTACGGGCTTTAGGACCTCTTTTAAGCCATTCTAACTCCCTTCTGAGTATCCCCTGATGTTTTCTTTGACTACTAGCCTCAGATTCCTCTGAAGAAGCCTTCTTTTCTAAATAATAACTATAGTTACCACTATAACTGTACATTTCGGCTCGATCGATCTCCAGAATACGAGTTGTAACTTGATCCAAAAAATATCGATCGTGAGTAATCAAGAAAATTGCTCCTCGAAACTTTTGCAAATATTCCTGTAACCATTGTACGGATTCAGCATCAAGATGGTTAGTAGGCTCATCCATCAATAATAGATCAGGATCAGCCATTAAAGCGGAAGCAAGGGCAACTCTTTTGCGATAACCTCCTGACAAATCCCCCATTCTTGCCTCAAAATCACTAATCCCCAACTTATCAAGGATAATTTTAGCGTTGGTTTCCAAATCCCAAGCATTACCAGCGTTAATTTTTTCCGTCACTCGCTCTAACTTACCCATTAACTGCTGTTGAGTGATAGTATCAGCATGGGCGATGCGGTGAGATAAATCTTCATACTCCTTAATCCACTGCATTTGTTCGCCACTATAGACAAAAACTTGCTCTAAAACGGTATTATCAGGCTCAATTTCTGGTTGTTGAGGCAGATAAATGATTTTCGCTCCCGATTTTACGATCATTTCACCGCCATCATAAGGTTCTAAACCTGATAAAATTTTCAGTAAAGTTGACTTTCCTGAACCATTAACCCCAATTAAACCAACTTTATCCTTATCATCGATGCTGAAACTAGCATCCTTAAGAATTTCCTTAATGCCAAAATCTTTTTTGAGAGATTGTATCGTAATAATCGCCATTTTTAATAATTTCTTCGGACAATAGACTCTTTATCAGTCTAATGTTGTAATTTGATTCTCTAACATTAGTATAATTTATTTTTACTGTTAATGACTAAAGCATAAAAAGTTAATATCTTATACAAGAAAATACACAAAAACAAAAAGGTGTGTTAGAA
>NZ_JBLZFY010000108.1:0-12964 GCF_050753365.1 Geminocystis sp. CENA526 | reverse complement strand
ACTGATATTTTCATTCCTACTTTTGAAAGTAGTCAGATGCTCAACAAAACAAAGCGGAAATTAAATAGCAAAACAGCTAGAAGTATGATGACTTGGAGTCATTATCGATTTGAACAAACTCTTAAATTTCACTGTGAAAAAAGAGGAGTAAGACTTCACTTAATAACCGAAGAATATACTTCCAAAACCTGCTCTAAATGTGGGGAAATTCATCAAAAATTAGGCAGTAATAAAATCTTTAAATGTCCTCATTGTGGTCACAAAGTGTTACGAGATTGGAATGGGGCGATTAACATTGCCTTTAAAACCCTTTCCTCATGGAAAGGTCGGCTAGATAGTGCCGAAGCACACGATATTTGTTAGATTTTTATATAAATTTCTAATAAATATTGGGTTTAAACCTATCTGTTAATAATGATTAATCGTCAATACTAATAAAAAACTATAACCTGCAAAGGCTTCTATAATATAACGCCAGTTTTTTTGATAACGGCGAGAGTGCCATGTGCGTAATTCGCCCTTAAATCCCCTCGATTTTAAGCCTAATGATATTTGTCGATAATTTTCTAAGGTTTGTCTTAATAATTGTGCGATCGCCAAACTCAAACTATAGATTCCTCTACGCCAATTAATATAACCAAAACGGGATTTTTGAGCGGTAATTAATTCCGATGCCGTGGCTGTTAGTAAAAAAATAAAGCGATACATTAATATTAATAAATCCGTTAACAAAGAAGGGCATTTGCATTTTTGCAAAACGGCGATAACTTCCCCTAGGGGTACAGTTAAAACAATGAAATACATACAAGATGTTAGACACCACGATCGAGCTAAAATCGTTATAGCTTGTGTGATTCCTTGCCTACTTAAATAAATGAAAAAGTTACCTAACGGCACACTAAAAATTATATCTTGTTGCACATGAGATAAAGAAATACTGACACCGAAAATTAAGGCTGGTAAACTGATTAACCAAAAACCGAAGGGAATAGCTAATAGTTGACTATAAGTCACAAAAGGAATCCCTGCATAAACCACTATCCATAATATCAACCAAACACTGATGAGAATAGAAATATACATAGGGGCTAAGTACCCTAAGATAAATAATGATAGGGCAAATATTAGTTTATGTTCGGGAAAGATCGATCGTAATTTATTCCCATAGGCTAAAGAGTCAATTTGATGGTGCATATAGACTATACAAGTGCATTTTAGTTAGTTTGGAGTTCGATCGTCATCTTAAACCTACCGTTGATATTGACGAATAACAAACACTTGTTTAACTGACTTAAGCTGATTCTGTAACAACCCCTATTTACTAAATTTTACCTGAGTGAACTATAAAATGATGAAGATAAGAAGGGGGAGAAGGGGGGAGAAATAATTATATTTTTTTGGTGGGGTTGGGTTTAATATATTAAACCCCTACATTCTTTATTATTGTTATCTTTTGCCATTCTCCATTCTCCATTCTTAATTCTTAATTCTTAATTCTTAATTCTTAATTCTTTCTTCCCTTATATAAACCAATAACATAACCGATAACCCCCGCACCTAAAGCCGCCTGTGAAGCAAATAACAGGCTTTCAACTTCACCACTAGCAGGTTCAATAATTGGTTGTACCCAAGGCTCGTAATCTGGTTGTATCTCTGTGATTAACTCCTCCGCTTGTCCATCTGCACCCTCAAAATCACCCTTAACAAAGATTAAAGGAGATACTGTCAACACGATGACTGATAATATTAACCACCAATTCCCTTGCGCATTGTTAGGTTTGATTATTTGTTTCTCTATCATAGTTTTAATACTTTATCCTTCTTGGGTTTTCAATAGTTTTAACATTTGTAACTCATTCACGGCGTAAGATTGCAACCAATTCCATACCAATACCGTTAAAAATCCTTCACTAATCGCTAAGGGTATTTGAGTAATAGCAAAAATTCCTGCAAATTTGATAAATGAAGCCATAACACCACCATCGGCGGAAGGAAATACGATCGAAAGTTGCACCGAAGTCACCAGATAAGTAGCTAAATTGCCGAGGGATGCGCCTAAAAAAATACCTAACTTTTGTTTGCCAATTTTGACGCAAAACTTATAGACTATAAATGCAACCCAAGAACCTACGATCGCCATAGAAAAGATATTAGCGCCTAGAGTAGTTAAACCGCCATGGGCTAATAATACGGCTTGAAAAAATAAAACTAAACTCCCTAATACTACCATCACCGAAGGACCAAATAAAATAGCACCTAATCCTGTACCTGTAGGGTGAGAGCTACTACCCGTAACTGAGGGGATTTTCAAAGCCGATAAAACAAAACCAAACGCCCCGGATAAAGCCAAGAGTAATTTTAATTCGGGGTTATCCTTAGTGATACGAGACACAGACTTAAAACCAACCACTAAAAAGGGAATAACTATAACCCACCAGAAAATTGCCCATTTAACAGGTAAAAAACCCTCTGCAATGTGCATGGCATAAGCAGGAGTTGCCCCAAAAATAACAATAAAGCCACTGAAACTGGCTATTAATCCTAGCCAAATAAACTTTTTCCACTTTGTATTCACACTGTACCTCGCAGATTAATACTGATTTTTTGTTTCGGCAGGTATTCTGACTTATGAAAAATAGCTTTTCAATTACAGTTGCGGGACAGCGATAGATTTTCACTATTCTTTCCCTGTTTCCTCTTACAAAGGTTTCTCGTAAGAACCGATACTGAGATTATGACTATATCATAATTTACGGTTTTCTGAAAAAGTCTTTGGATGAAGAGAGTAACAGTGATTACTTCTCATCTCTTTTCTCAAAGCCTTCAATAGCCGTGTGAAGAGTAGGATAAATATATCCTAATCCCATTCGATCGACTAAACCAGACTTTTTGAGGTGGATATATAAATCTTGTTTGACTCGTGCCATACCTAAAGTAATGTGATTAGAGGCTAATTCTAGTCTTAATTCTTCTAACATATCGATAGCCGTAATATCGATTTCCACAATGGCTTCGGTATTGAGAATTAACCACTCAACGGGAGTAGTTTCCATTTCAATGGCTTTCATTACTCGTTGTTTAAAATCTTCTGCATTGGCAAAACAAAGAGGTGCATCATAACGATAGATAACCAATCCGGGGATGGTTTTTCCTCCTTCCCAATCATCAATATCATGGAATCCAGCCAAGTTGGGGATTTTGCCTAATATAGCATCATGGGGACGCGCTACCCTAGCAAATAAATCTAACACCGATAAGCCCACAGCGATACCAACTCCCATAAAAATTCCTGTGGCTAATACTCCAAAAAAGGTAATAATAGCGAGACGAAATTCACTCAGTCGAAAGTTATAAAGACGGATAAATTCGGGTATATCAATCAAACGAATCGCTGCATAGATAACAATAGCGCCCAAGGCGGCGTTAGGAAATAACATCAATAAGGGGCGAAAAAAAAGTAAGACTAAGATGACGACAACAAAAATTACGAGGGAATAAACTTGGGTTTTGCTACCCAAAGAATCACCAATCGCTGTGCGACTTCCACTACTACTAATGGGAAATCCTTGGCTTAATCCTGCCACGGCGTTACACATTCCCAAGGCTAATAATTCTTGATTTGCTTCTATTTTATAACCATTTTTCAATCCAAAAATTCTTGCTGTTAACACATTATCAGAATACGCCACGATCGAAATGCCAACAGCAGAAGAAATTAAATAACTGAAATGATGTAAAGGTATGGTAGGAAAAGAATATTGAGGGAATCCTGCGGGTATTTCTCCAATAATAGCAACCCCCATTCGATCGAGATCAAGAATATCAACAATCGCCGTTGCTAACAAAACTCCGATTAAAGGAATAGGTAAGCGAGGAAAAAAACGTTGAGCAACTAATAAAAAGATTAAGATAAAAAGAGCGAGAATGAGAGTAGGATAATGAATTTCGTCAAAATTAGTCAAAAACTGTCCTATTTGCTTAAAAACCTCATCAGAATTGATTTTAATACCGCTAATTTTCCCTAATTGCCCTGTAATCATCGTAATAGCAACTCCCGCCATATAACCCACCAAAATCGGCTTAGACAGTAAATCTGCCAAAAATCCTAGTCTGGCAAAATAAGCTAATACACAGATTACACCTACCATCAAAGCCAGTAAACCACTCGCACTAGCATAACTCACATCCCCTTGGGCTATTAACGGAGCAACCGCAACCGCAGTCATTACAGCAGTAGTGGACTCTGGACCTACGGACATTTGCAAAGATGTACCAAAGAGGCTATAAATAACGATAGAAGGCAAAATGCCCCATAATCCCACTATGGGAGGCGCTCCTGCCAATTCTCCATAAGCCATACATTGAGGGATTAAATAAGCCGCTACGGTTATTCCTGCTAAAAAATCACTTTTGAACCATGAAGACTGATAGGATAATAAGTTATATAGCCCCGGTAATAGTTTTTTATTGATCACTTAATCTTTCATTGTCACAGTTCGATCGATCATTGTATCACTAATGAGAATTGACCGTTAAACATTAAGCTAGGGCTTCGATTTTTTCCTCAACTTGTGCGATATTTTTGACAATTTTCAGTAATTTATCTTTTTGATTCAATGTTTTGTTTAAATAACTTTGTATTTGTTGAGTAAATTTTTGATATGCTTCAACGGAAGTAAGAGGATTTTCTAAGTCATTAGTTTTTACATCATAGTATAAGTAAGAAGCATAACGAATCATTTGAAATAGGGCAATATTAGAGACTGCATTAAAAGTAATTTTAACCGTTGATTCAACAATTTTATTATTCATCACTAATGGATTATGCAATTTTAAAGATTGTATTAATGAATCTAAGCCTAATTCTTTCAATGAATCAATAGTTAAACATAAACCCAAAATTCCAATAATTTCTCCTATATCAATAATCTCTAATTTATCAAAACCATGAAGAATAGCAACGCCATAAATTAATTTAGTTAAAAGACTAGAAATTTCCAATAATTCTAATTCAATGTAAAAACTTTTTAGGGTTTCCCAAGTGTTAAGATCATGTCCGAATAATTTAGATTTTAAGGATATAATCGTTAGATGATGTGTTAATCTTCCAGCTAGTTGACGATTAGTTTCTTGGGGATAAGTTTTTTTCAAATAATTGATTTTTCTTTTTGCACTATTAAAATATAATGAAGAATCTCTCATAATCAAGGCAATAGATTCTCGCAGACTTTCAGCCCAAATATTTTGAATAGTTTGTGAGATTTGTTCCACTAAATTTTTGATGTGGGAAAGTACAGTATTTAAGTAATCATTTAAAAATTTTAAATGATTTTTCCCTAAGTCTTGAAAATCTTTTGTTAGTTTATTAATAAATTGTTGAGCATCTTCGATATTTTGATTAATAACTTCAATATCTTTACTAACTTTATTATTTATTTTGTTTAATAAATCATCATAAAAAGCCGGTTGTAAATCTAAATCTTCCTTAGCATTTTCTTCAGCTAATAAAATAAATTCTTCTTCTTTTTTCTCTGTAATAGTAATTCTCTCTTTTTTCCCTATTTTTTCAACAGGTTGATATTTTTCATCAACTTTTTTCTCTTTGATTAGAGATTTTGTTTCTGAAATTGTAAAGACATTTCCTAAATCTAAAGTAGGAATCCAAATACCATTTTTTCCTTCTGTCACTTGAATACATACTTGTTGCTTATCAACAAAATTGGCGATCGCAAGTATTTTTCCTGTAGTTTTTTTTGTATCAACGGTGGCGTGAAAAGTTTGCCCTAAAATATCTCGTGTCAGTTTTTCCATAATGATTAATTATATAGGTATCACCATAGAGTAACATAAAATAAGCTCGATCGAGTAAAATAATAAAGTGATCTCATGCCTTGATCGCAAAAATCAAAATTAGGCTGATTGTTTCATTGTCTTAGTAATGAAGATAGACAAAAGGTAACAGTCAATATCCATCAATATAGCAGTCCTAAATAGGTTGTGAAATATCAAAAAATAGAAAATAATTTTATACTGTTTATGTAACAAGGGGCTTAAGCCCCTTGCCTTTAAATTTGTAATGCCTCTTTTGCTACGAATCACTTAGGATTGCTATAGTTATCCTGACATTAGCTTATATTCTGAAATTAGGTATTTTTAACTATGAATAATTGTTAAGGATTAAATTGTATAGAAATGTTTAAGAAATAAGATTCAAAAAGGAGAAACTGGTTACAATAAAGACAGAAACAATAAAAAGGAATAACTTTAATCAATAATTAATTCACCTAATAATATACTTGAGAGGATAATAAACTAGATGACTTTCACACCTACAAAACCAAGTCGTACTGTGGAAAAAATTTCCCAAAATCTTTGGAAAAACAAGTATCCTAAAAAACATGATCATTACACATTAGAAGATTTCTTTCATTTTGACACTGCAAAAGGTGATATTACCGATTGGAATGAATCTCGCAATATCTTAGTGACAGAAGATTTTATCGTGGGCTTAATCGAAGGGTTAGAAGAAGAAGTTGGCTCTGCTTCTAGTGTAGTTATGTACAATATCGGCAGAGAATGGGGGGTTCGAGACGCTGAATTTTTTGAACAATGGTTTCAAAAAGAGTATGAATATCCCAAAAATGCCCATGATATGAACTTATTATACGTCCTTGAGGCTTGGTGGTGGCCCTTTACTACTCAGGGGTGGGGTAACTGGGATGTGGACTTGAGTGAACAAAAAAACGGTTTCATGTTCGTTAATATTTTTGACTCCGCCGTTGCTCGTACTTTAGGAGATGTGGGTAAACCCGTATGCCATATTTACGCAGGTTTAATGGCTGGTTTCTTTAGTCGTTTTATTAACAAAAAACTTAATTGCATTGAGATTCAATGTTACTCTATGGGTGAAACCTATTGTAAATTTTTGTTGGGAAAACAAGATCGCATCGATGCGGCTACATTCTGGCAAAATGAAGGGGCAGGGGCAAAAGATATTCAGAAAAAACTCGTTAATGGAGAATATCTAAAATGATTCCTTCACAAACTTTTAGTGTCGAGCAGTTTTTTCAACAGGCTAATTGGCAAGGTTTAAAATTAGTTTCCCTTCCCGAAGAATCTCCTTCGGATACTCAAGTACAAGTAGTGGAAGATGTTTTTACTCCTCGTTTTAATTTAACGGTACAGGATTTTTTTGCTTCCCATAATTGGCAAGGGATTGTAAAAACTAAAACCGTAAGGGTTGATACTTCAGACGATTTAATTCCTACGTCTGTTGAACCTCATTATTCTTTGACTCTATCTGTAGAACAATTTTTCCACAAAATGCCATGGTCAGGGCAATTAACTTATAAAAAAGCCTCGATCGCATCTTTACCCCAAGTTTCTCCGTCTAACACTTTTGCATCGGCGGTTAAACCTTTAAATGTTAACGATTTATCGGATTTACTTTAAAAATTATGTACCCAGAATTACAAGCATTAATTCACGAAGCTGAACATCAATATTTACAAGCTGATAATTTGTATAAACTCAATCAAGAGGTTTCTACCCTCAAAGATAGATTAAACGCTTACAAAATATTGAGAGATGAAGAAATTAGTATTTTTCAGGAAGTTGCTGATAAAGCTGTGAAGCAATTTCCCCAAGAAGATACTAAAAAAATCGAAAACGTTATCCGTCATTGGATATTGATTACCCGTTATTGCGGTATGGCTATGTTGTTAAACAATCCTGAATTTTTACAACATCGTCTGTTGGAATGGTTGACGGATATAGTTCAAGCCCATGAATCTCAATCTCTTTTTCCTGCTACCTATTCTCTGTTAATAGTGAGTTTAGGTCAAGTTCTTGCAGAAGAAGGGTTACAACATCTTCAACCATTTTTAAGTCAGGCAAACGATTATTTAAGTAATGTACCTGTGTTAAATGCTTAACTCACAATAATTAACCAATAAGGTAAACAATATGATTTCTATTGCAGATTTAGTTCAAGACAAAGCCCTCAAAGGTAATTATTTTACTCCAGAGGCTTATGTACAAGGAGATTTTGAGTTAGGATTACTCGAAACCCGTTTAGGCTCAAGATTGATTGCTTTACCCGAAGTTTTTTTACAAGGGGTTTATGCAGGTTTAGACGAAGAAATTGGACAAGCTACAGGAGTAGTTCTTTATAACTGTGGTCGTTGGTGGGGCAAAAGTTTTTACCGCCGTTTTTTGCAAGAGGTTAGTGAATATTATGAAATGCCTCTAGCCCAAATGGAAATGGCACAGTTTTTAAGTTGTTTGAAACAGTGTTGGAAAACCCACGGTTGGGGAGTAATTGAGTTTAGTTTTGATTATTATAGTCAAGGTTTTATTGTGGCTAGTACCACTAATTCTCCTTTTGCCCAAGCCGCTCCTCAAAATAAGGGTTTTGCTTGTCAGCCCGAAGCGGGTATTTTAAGTGCTTTCTTTAGTCAGTTAACAGGAGAAGAACTTGATTGTGTTCAAACCAGTTGTGAGTCTATGGGGGCTTCTGATAACTGTTTTATTATTGGCTTGAAGCAAAGAGTGGAGTTAGCGAAAACTTTTTCGGAAGAAGGTCATGATCATGATACTATTCTCGATCGAATTTTAAGTGATTCCAATTCTTAAATCAAGGATTATTAATCATGGCTATCTTTTATTTTCCAGAACACTCTAGCTAATCTAAAATTAAAGTATTGAATATATTAGGTAAATAAGATAGTGGCTAAAATCATCAAACTCGATCCTCTTGGTACAGAAACCAGCATTAAAACCAACGATAATCTTTTGTCGGGATTATTAAAAAATCAACTTAACGTCATGCAGGAGTGTGGCGGTAGGGGAATGTGTTCAACTTGCCATATTTACGTTAAAGAAGGCATGGAGAGTTTATCCCCCCTGAATCGTAGGGAAAAAAGAACTTTGGAAGTAATTACCACTTGTAAACTTAATTCTCGTTTAGCTTGTCAAGCTAGGGTAATTGGGGAAGGAGTAGTAGTAGAGTTACCTGCGGGGATGTATTTAAGTGAGATTGAGGATGTTGAGGCGTTGATTGGTAGGAGAGCGCAACAAAATATCTTGCACCCCATATCAGGGAAAATTTTAGTACAAGAAGGAAAGTTGATTACTCGATCGATGATTAGTCAATTAGAGAATACCAAAGGAGAAGTATCCAAATATTTAGCTAATACTAGCGATGCCATTTAATTTTTTATTCCACATATTATACAAGGATTGATCAAAATGTTAAAACAATTTGCCGATTTAACTTTAGAAGCCGATGGACGTTATGCCCAAGATTACGAGTTAAGATTTTTAGAGGATTATTTAGAATCCCACGAAATCAGACAGAGTGCTTATACTAAAATCAGAGATAATGCCGATGCTATTATTGAAGCGGTAAGGGTAGGCAAACAAAAACGTAATCCCGAATTTAAAGATTATTATGTCACTTGTAAACGGGATTTAATCGATTTAGTGCGTTATTGTGCGGCGGCGTTACTTTTCGATGACATGGAGAGATTGCGCACGAATATGTTGCTGTGGTTTCAAACTATTTCCCGTGCTTATAATTTTGAGGATGATAATATTGACACCTATGAAGTGTTACTCAATGTTATTCCCGATTTTTTAACCCCCGAAGAAGCAAAATTAGCTTTACCTATTTTTGAGCTTAATTGTGCTGTTTTAGTATAGAAAAAGCAAAACGATCAATATCATATTTTTCTGATATTTTTGCTCAGATTAAACAAAATTTTAAAACAACTTTATTGGGAGAAATAAATTTTAGTTATGGATAAACAACAAGATACAATGGGCGTTGTAGGCGTTGCCGTGTCAGGTGTAGGGGCGATTGTTGGGATTGTCTTTGCCATTACAACTCAAAATGTTGGCTTAATTTCTGCTCCTCTTTTAGCCGTAGGAGTGGGTTGTAATTTTCTCAGTCGAAAACAGTTAAATGATAGCTTAGTAGAAGCCTATAATAAACAGGAACAAACTATTAATGATTTAATGCAAACATTAGACAAAAATCATCAAGAATTGACTGAAAAAATAGTTCAAAATAAAGGGGATTTAGGCACAAATATTGAAAAATTACAGCAGTCTTTAATCACTAATTTAGAGCAACAAAAAGAACATATTGCTAAGGAAATTCAGCGTATTGATTTACAGCATCAAGAATTAAATAATGTTGTCACCGATATTAAGGAGATAGAAAACCTATCTCAAGGGTTAAGGGTTAAACCTGACTCTGCTGATTTCTTCTATCAAAGAGGAGTCGGTTACGAAAAATTAGGTAACAAAAACGGTGCGATCGAAGACTACACCGAAGCTATCAAAAAAGATCGTGATTTTGCCAAAGCTTACCATAAAAGAGGAGTGCTTTACTTAGACACTGGTTTAAAACAAAGAGCGGTAGATGACTTGAGAAAGGCAGCTTTACTGTATTTTGAGCAAGGAGACATCGACAGTTACCATCAAGCAAGGGAAATGAGTCGCAATATCCACGAATTACGCTCCGACAGCAATGGAAATACTCCAGAAATGGTGATTGGTACAAGATTATTTCCTGAACAAAATTAACAGGCAAGATCAAAGTAACAGGCAAGATGCCTGTTTTACGAGATGGTTACAAAATTTTTTCTAAACCGTAAACAAGGGATTTTAATTCCACAATTTTACGGATAGACAGCAACACCCCCGGCATATAACACGATCGATCGCTGGTATCATGGCGGAGGGTGTAAATTTGTCCAGTTGCACCAAAAATCACCTCTTGATGGGCAATTAATCCGGGTAGTCTGACACTGTGGATTCTAATATTATCACCGCAAATACTACCCCTTGCCCCTGCTAAATTTTCAGTTTCCTTGACTAATTGAGGGTTATAGCTTTTGCCCAAATCCGATAGCATCTCGGCGGTTTTAATAGCTGTGCCACTAGGTGCATCGGCTTTTTGATTATGATGTAATTCAATAATTTCTACATGATCAAAATATTGTGCCGCCTGAATCGCCGCCTGTTGCATTAACACAATACCAATGGAAAAATTGGGAATAATCAATACTCCAGTACTAGCTTTTTCCGCAAAATCGGCTAAATCTTTGATTTGTTCGGGGGATAGTCCAGTTGTACCAACTACAGGACGAACTCCGTAGGCGATCGAACTACGGACATTTTCATAAACGCTATCGGGGTGAGTAAAATCCACCATTACCCCTTGAATTTTTTGTTGAGTAGCTAAAACCAAGACACTTTGCAAATCGTTAAGAATAGGAATTTCTAACTCTCCACATCCTGCCACCAATCCGACATCTTGCCCTAATAAAGCAGGATTTTGATCTACTGCACCCACTAACATCATATCCTGAGAAGATGCTACGGCTTTGATGACTTCTTTGCCCATTTTTCCCCCCGCACCATTGACGACTACGGGAATTAAATTTTCTTGACTCATAACAATTAGCAATTAATAATTAACAATTAACAATTATCTACTATTTACTATCCACTATCCACTATCCACTATTCTTATCAAAACACTTTTTCAGCAAACCCTACTTAGGTTTTATTTGACTACGATCGAACAAAACAATATGATAGAAAGGTTATGCTTATTTATATTGCAATACTAAATAAAAGTATCAGTAATCTTTTTATATAAAACTTATGACCGCAACTTTACAAGCACCTCCTAAAAATCGTCGTCTTGTGTTTCCTTTTACCGCTATTGTCGGACAAGAGCAAATGAAACTTGCTTTATTACTAAATGTCATTGATCCAAAAATTGGCGGAGTGATGATTATGGGAGATCGAGGTACGGGCAAATCCACTACTATTAGGGCATTAGCGGACTTATTGCCTGAAATTGATGTGATTGCAGGTGATCCCTTTAACTCCTCTCCAACGGATGTAGAAATGATGGGAGATGAAGTGAGGGCAAAATTCGAGAATCAAGAACATTTTGAAGTAGCCAAGAAAAAAGTCCCTATGATTGATTTACCTTTAGGGGCAACAGAAGATCGAGTTTGTGGTACGATCGATATTGAAAAAGCCTTATCGGAAGGGGTAAAAGCCTTTGAACCGGGGTTGTTAGCAAAAGCCAATCGTGGTATTCTCTATGTGGATGAGGTCAACTTGTTAGATGATCACCTTGTGGACGTGTTACTAGACTCCGCCGCCAGTGGTTGGAATACCGTGGAAAGGGAAGGTATCTCTATTCGTCACCCTGCCCGTTTTGTGTTGGTAGGTTCAGGTAATCCCGAAGAAGGAGAATTGCGCCCTCAACTGCTCGATCGATTTGGGATGCACGCTGAAATCCGTACGGTGAAAGAGCCAGACTTACGAGTACAAATTGTTGAACAACGGGGAGAGTTCGATCGAAATCCTCAAGAGTTCTTAGATAAATATCAAGAGCAACAGGAAGAATTACAGAGAAAATTAGTCCAAGCGCAAGAATTGTTACCCAAAGTCACCATCGACTATGATATTCGGGTGAAAATATCGGAAATTTGCTCAGAATTGGATATTGACGGTTTAAGAGGGGATATTGTTACCAACCGTGCCGCTAAAGCCTTAACCGCTTTTGAATCTCGTACCGAAGTAACCGTAGATGATATTCGCCGAGTAATGCCTTTGTGTCTGCGTCATCGTCTCAGAAAAGACCCCCTAGAATCGATCGACTCAGGTTACAAAGTGGAAAAATCCATTAATCGAGTCTTCGGTTTAGACGTAGATTAATATTCCCAAAATTGTCTGGTATATATCTTCATTTTTTATTGCTTATTGACTACAAAATGAGGGGCGAAATGGAAGGTATTACCTCCCCTCATTAAAAGCGGTTTTTCATCACCCACGTGACATCTCCCACACTGACCTAACGGTACAGATGTGGGCTTCTTAACTTCGCAATTAAGAGTTTCTGCTTCACAGGACGGCACTAGCCTTACAGACAAGT
>NZ_JBLZFY010000107.1:0-13019 GCF_050753365.1 Geminocystis sp. CENA526 | reverse complement strand
AAAAAAAGCCGAAAGAATAAGAGTAAAAATCAGAAATCTTATAGATGAATGCCATAAAAAAACCGCCTGTTTCTTAAGCAAAAATTATACTGATATTTTCATTCCTACTTTTGAAAGTAGTCAGATGGTCAACAAAACAAAGCGGAAATTAAATAGCAAAACAGCTAGAAGTATGATGACTTGGAGTCATTATCGATTTGAACAAACTATTAAATTTCACTGTGAAAAAAGAGGAGTAAGACTTCACTTAATAACCGAAGAATATACTTCCAAAACCTGCTCTAAATGTGGGGAAATTCATCAAAAATTAGGCAGTAATAAAATCTTTAAATGCCCTCATTGTGGTCACAAAGTATTACGAGATTGGAATGGGGCGATTAACATTGCCTTTAAAACCCTTTCCCCATGGAAAGGTCGGCTAGATAGTGCCGAAGCACACGATATTTGTTAGATTTTTATATAAATTTATAATAAATATTGGGTTTAAACCTATCTGTACTAGGTTAGTGTTGGTAGTTCACGGGTAATTTTTATTCTAATTATACGAGGACCATCCATTTCTGTTACCGTAAATTGATAATGATCAAAATTAAAGACTTCATGGGGTTTAGGAATTTTTTGCCAATGATAGACTAAAAACCCTCCTAAAGTTTGATACTCGTCGATTAAGGGTAAATTAAAGTCTAATAAATCGTTTAATTCTTCTACATTTATTTGCGCAGGTATTAAAAAATTCTGCTCATCGATAACGGTAATGTGAAAATTGTCATCCTCCGATAGGCTTTCGTCTCCCCCTAAAATTTCGTTGATTAAATCCTGCATGGTGACTAATCCCGATGTGCCTCCATATTCATCCACAATAATCACCATTTTCAAACGAGACTGTTGCATTATAGTCAACAATTCACTTAAATATGTAGATTCTGGTAAAAAACGCACGGGTTTCACTAAAGGTTCGATCGAACTATCAAAAGAATTATCATTAAAAATATTGACACAATCTTTAAAATCAATAATGCCTCGAATATCGTCTAAAGAATCTCCAATGACAGGGTAACGAGAATGTTTAGTTTCAGAAATTTCTAACCATAAATCTTGATAAGTAGAGGATAAACTTAAGGCTTTAATATCAACACGGGGAGTCATTACCTCCAAAGCCTCCACGTCTCCAAACTCAAAAACGTTACTCAATAATTCCCTTTCTTCCGCTTCTAATCCCGATGAATCCCTCTCAGTTTTGATGATTAACTGCAATTCTTCGGGAGTAACTTGTTTATACCAACCTTGCCCTGTATATTCTACCCCAAATAACTTCAATAAAAAACGAGTGGATTGATTAAGAATATCGATAAAAGGCTTAAATATCTTACCAATAACACTAACAGGAGGAGCTAAAAAACGAGCTAACTGTTCAGGATACAATAACGCTAAAGATTTCGGACACAATTCTCCTAAAACTATTTGCAAATATACTAAAGATAAAAAAGCAATGGGTATAGAAACGGTGTGACTGATAGGATTAATAAAATCAGGAGGAAAAGGCAATGAAGAAATTAAATGCTGTATCGACATCGCCATAGCATCTTCTCCAATCCAACCCAATGCTAAACTAGATAAAGTAATACCTAATTGGGTACTAGATAAAAGACGATCTAAACTTTTTTGTAATGATTGTACACTTTGAGCAGGTATATCTCCATCAATGACTAAATGATCAATTCTCGATTTTCTCACGGAAACGATAGCAAATTCTGCGGTGACAAAAAAAGCATTGATAGCGATTAAAAGAATAATTGCGGATACTCTAAATAATATTGTCTGCCAACTCATTAAAATTCCTCAAAAAAATCGGAAAAACCATAAAGTCATTTATATTAACGGATAATAAGATTTTGATTCAATCATTAGTCGGTATTATTATGACATTTTTTAGGGAAAAAAATATCTACCATATGCCATTGATTGAGAGTATTTTAAATCAAACTTATCATAATTGAAAAAATACATTAATAAGTCTGGTATCTATACCATTGATTAAGTACTTATAAAATATTTTTGTTAAAATCAATAAATCAATAAGTAAAAATTTAATGCAATTTCCTAAAAAATTATGACAGCTATAATTGTTAAGCCACAAGAGCGATCGATTACGGAAAAAAAAACCTATACTCCCGAAGAATATCTTGCCTTAGAAGAAAAAGCTGAGTATAAACATGAATATAGAAATGGAGAAATTATTGCCATGGCTGGAGGAACAATTAATCATAATGAAATAGTCACAAATTTATGTACCTATCTCAAAATAGCTCTGAAAGGACAAAAATATAGAGTTTTTATTAGTGATGTACGCTTATGGATACCTCGTAATAATCAATATACTTATCCTGATGTCATGGTGATTAGTGGTGAGCCAATTTATCACAAAGGGAATACTAATATTACAAATCCGTTGCTAGTTATAGAAGTATTGTCTGTCTCAACACAAGATTACGATCGAGGAACTAAATTTAGTTATTATCGATCGATTCCTGAGTTACAAGAATATATTTTAATTGATCAATATAGTTGTAAAATCGAACAGTTTAGTAAAAATAATCAAGGACAATGGTTACTAACGGAATATGAGACACAGGAAGAAACTATATCTTTAGAATCTTTAAAATTATCGTTAAAAATCAGCGATATTTATGAGCAAGTGAAATTTGAAGATAGTTAGAATTTCCCCCATAGTTTTTTTTGGGAGAAGGAAAAAGACAGGAGTAAGGAGATAACTTTTTATGAAAAAAATCGATCGATTTGACAAATAAAATTAGGTAATAAAGGGGATGTAATTTGATCCTCATTTAATAAACTCATTACTAATTCTAATTTACCCTGATTTCTGCGATAAATTTCTAACTTTTGTAAACGCCAATCCGCAATCCAATATTCTTGTACACCCTGATTAGAATATAATTTTAATTTGCTTTCTTTATCTCTGCGAATATCACTTAAACTTTCCGATAATACCTCAACAATTAATTCGGGAGCGCAAGTGAAATGACCACTATTATCTATACATAAATTTAACTTTTCTTGACTAATCCAAATAACATCAGGAATCACATTATCGTTATCACTAAAAATAATACCTGGATTAATAATAGCTTTTCCTAACCCTGTTTTTTCTGACCAATTTTGTAATGCCAAATAAATTTTTCCTTCGGTATTTTGATGTTTCCAATGGGGCGATCGAGTCATTTCTAATTCTCCATCGATAATTTCATAACGATTATTATTTTCTGGTAATAAATCTAAATCAGAAGTATTCCATTTTAGTTTAGTTATGGTAGTAGTCACAATTTTTACCTCAAGTTAGAACTTTAATTATTATATTGCCTTTATTAAAAACAGTTCTTCTCAAAATGGTTGCCACAGATTCATTAATTTCTGAGTTGTCTTATAAAATTAGGTTGAAAATTAGAGTTATAGTATTTACGCACTTGGACGAAAAATCAAGGCTTTGAGATTCCTTCGCTATGGCTTTTGAATGACATAATTTCGTTATGATTATATAAGTTCTGAAAAAAATTGATTGATTGAACAAATCAGGAGATTAAGGAAGTGTTGCCGCGCCAAAAGTGGCGTTAAATCGACGACACCAAATCGCCACAGACTTATAATCTTCTAACTTTACTCCTGAAGGAATTTGATAGCGTTGTTTTCCTTTTGTTGTTTTTAAGGCTTCTAAGATAATATAATCTCCTTCTTTAATACTGTGTGTTGGGGCTTTAGTTGTACTAATTACATCTTTGTTCTTATGTAGAATTACAAAAAGATCGGGGCCAGAATCTGTTTTAAAATCCTCTCCAAATTCGATATATTTGTTGTTTTTTTCTGTGATGATCGACACACTACCACTGGTAGGATGTTCTCCAGAAACGAATATTGCCCTCTTCATGACAACTAATTGTGGAGCATTATTTATGGAATCATAAGATGGTTGTTGTGTAGTCAATTCTTTTGACCATAATAACTCGTGAGTTGATATTGCCTTAACATCAAGTAATGTGGCATTAATAAGTACGGGTAGGATAGAAAGGGCAAAAATAGTAATATGTCTCATGATACTTTACTCATTAAGGATATTTTTCTTCAGGTTAGCAGTAATTTCAGATAATTTACTTAACGACAAAAAAAGAAAAAAATTGTTTTAAAAACTTTTTAATTATTTTTAATTGTTTTAAGAATTATTTTAAAATAGTTCTAGGTTGATTTACAATAAAGACAAAATTTTATAAAAACTAACATCTGAGATTTTGACAACAACTCAATTAATTTTTCTCATCGCTATCTTTCTGTTTACGAGCTTCATTGGCGTAGTAACAGGTAGTAATTCTCTGATTACCGTTCCTGTTATGCTAGAGTTTGGTATTTCCCCTGCCAGTGCGATCGCAACTAATATGTTTGCCCTAATTTTTATGAGTATTGGTGGCACAATTCCGTTTCTTAAAGGAGATACCCTCAAACAAAGAAAAGATATTATTTTATTAACGATTTTAACGGTTATAGGCTCAATTTTAGGTGCATTATTAGTCTTAATTATCCCTTCTAACACCATGCCGTTATTGATTTCTATTTTTATGATTGCGGTGTTAATTTTTTCTATCACTAATCGTAATAAAGGAATAGAGAAAAAAGAAAAAGTCTCCCCTACTGCCATGAAAATCGGTTATGGTTTAACATTTCTTTTAGGAATTTATGGCGGTTTCTTCAGTGGTGGTTACGTTACGACTTTAACCGCCGTCTTTGTTTCTTTTCTGAATATGACGTTTGTGGAGGCTGTGGCAGTCACTAAAGTATTGAATATTTTTTCTTCTTTGATTGCTACCCTAATTTTTATGACAAAGGGATTAGTTGATTTTCAACTAGGGATAATTTTGGGGATAACGATGTTTTTTGGAGCGATGTTGGGAGCAAAATTTGCTTTAAAATTGAGTAATCTGTGGTTGAGAAGAATTTTTATCATCACCGTCGTTATTTTAGCCGTAAGAAATATTCTACAGTGGTTAACTTAGTAGCTGATGTTACGCAAAAATAGAATTAGTTGTTTATTGGAGGTGTAAGGTTTCAGGTGAAATACTGATAAATCAAAGTGTTTAGTCTAATTCTTGGTTTTAAGAGATGTTTCTTATCACCTATTATTTCTCACAAATGATTATTCATTTTGGATTTTGGCGAAAGTATTGTTTTTTAATAACGAATTTGTAAAGTTACAAAAGCAGTTACTTCTTGTTCTCCACCGATGACAGGAGTACTAGCCATAGCCATAGGAGAAGCTAGTTTATCGCTCATGGCTTCCCTTGCAATAGGAATAGGTACATTTGCACCGTTGACATTAATAGTAATGATTTCTTGTGCTGTTAAGTTTAAGGCATTTAACACCGCTTGAGCTTGTTGTTGTGCATCCCGACTTGCAAACACTAATGCTTGTTTTTGGGCTTCGGCAATGGCGTTTTCTTCCGCCGTTAAGCTCACATTATCGATGCGGGTTGCTCCTACTTTCACGCTATTATCTAATAAACTACCCACTCGATCGATCGGCAACTGAAAACTAACTAAATTAGTAGCAGTATAACCAGTTAACTGTCTTTGATTATTATTATAGTTATAATTAGGTTGTAGTCTAATGCCAGTAGTTTGTAACTTTTCGACATTATTAGATTTTAATAATTCCACTAAAGAAGTTGTACGTTTAGCTACTTCTTCTTGAATTTCAGAGGCGTTTTTGCCTTCGATTTCTACTCCTAATTGTATATTGGCAACGGTAGCAGGTATTCTTTGTGTGCCTTTGCCTGTAACGGTAATGGTTTTCACAATTTGTTGTTGGGCTAAAACGGGGAGTGGTAATATGAAAGCGAAACTAATATATACGATCGAACCGATGGAAAGCAACAATTTGTTCATTTTGTTCATATTGATATAATCTTTTCTATAATTTATCTCAATTTTTCTATTAATGAAATTGATTTAAGTTTTTCACCTGATAATTGTTTTCTTGCACAATAATATTAATTAGGTTATCATGGATAAGGTAAAATCAACGGGATGTAGCGCAGCTTGGTAGCGCGCCTGCTTTGGGAGCAGGATGTCGCAGGTTCAAATCCTGTCATCCCGATTTAAGGATTATTTTCGATCGACCATTCCACTTGTCTTAAAATACCTCTAATCATTGCCAATTCTTGACTGGTGAGATTAGCACGATTAACAATACGGCGCAATTTTTCCATTTTTTTGGGGGCTGTATGAGGATACAAATAATTTACCCTCAATAATAAAGATTCTAAATGTTGATAATAGCCCTCTAATTCTTCTATATTAGCTAAATCTTGCACTGATGAACCTTCTTGAATCACCGACTCTTGAGAGACTTGATATAATTCATAAGCACAAACACCTACAGCTTGAGCCAAATTTAGAGATGGATATTCTGGATTAGAGGGAATGCAAATGAAGCGCTGGGCATAACTCAATTCCTGATTACTTAATCCCCTGTCTTCAGGACCAAAAATTAGGGCTGATGTAATATTTTCGGCTTTTAACCAAGGTATTGCTTGACGAGGAGTTTCAAAAACTGTGTGTATGTCTCTTTGTCGTGAAGTGGTTGCGATCGATCTTTTACACCCCTGTAAGGCTTGGGGTAAAGAATCCACAATCTCAGCTTTTTCTAACACTTCCACCCCATGAACCGCCATAATTCTAGCAGATTCGGACAAATGATCACAACGGGGCTTAACGATAGTTAATCGATTTAATGCCATATTACGCATAACTCGTGCGATCGAACCTATATTTCTTTCCCCTGCTGGTTCAACTAAAATTATTTTGACCTGACACATTTTATAATAAATAAAAACTTTTAACTAAAACTACTATGACAGAAACCATTACTCAAGCTATCAGCGATCGCATTTGTAAACACATGAACAAAGATCACCAAGACGCTGTGAAACTATATGCTCAATATTACGGTAAAATTGACCACCTTGAAACTGCTACAATGATCTCGATCGATGCTCAAGGAATGTATATTGCGGTAGATAACCAAGAAGAAAAACCCCTGAGAATTGAATTTGATCATACCTTAAACGATGCCAAAGACGCTCATACAACTCTTGTAGAAATGATGAAACAAGCTCAATCATTGTCATAAATTAAGCAATCTTGACAATATTATCTCAGGGAAAAAAATAGTAATAGAACCAAATCCTGATAAACTAAAGTAAATTTAAAGATTTGTTACATTAATTTTTATTTATAATCACCATGAGTAATAAAGAAGTTGTTATCTCCCCTTCGATTCTTTCCGCCGATTTTAGTCGTTTAGGGGAAGAAATCAAAGCCGTTGATGAAGCAGGGGCAGACTGGATTCATGTGGACGTAATGGATGGTCGTTTTGTACCCAATATCACCATTGGTCCTTTAATTGTACAGGCAATTCGTCCTTATACCAAAAAACCTTTAGACGTTCATTTAATGATCGTTGAACCCGAAAAATATGTAGCGGATTTTGCCAAAGCTGGAGCTGATATTATTTCCGTTCACGCTGAACATAACGCTTCTCCTCACTTACACCGCACCTTGTGCCAAATTCGTGAGTTAGGTAAATTATCGGGCGTAGTTTTGAATCCTTCTACTCCCTTAGAATTAATTGATTATGTCATCGATGTTTGTGATTTAGTCTTGATTATGAGTGTTAACCCCGGTTTTGGTGGACAAAGTTTCATTCCTACCGTAGTACCTAAAATCAGAGCTTTACGTCAAATGTGTGATGAAAGAGGCTTAGACCCTTGGATTGAAGTTGACGGCGGTTTAAAAGCTAATAATACATGGCAAGTACTTGAAGCAGGTGCTAATGCCATCGTAGCGGGTTCCGCAGTATTTAATGCACCTGATTATGCTGAGGCAATTACCTCAATTCGTAACAGCAAACGTCCTGAGAAACAGTTAGTCACAGCCTAATTACTGTAGGGTGGGCATTGCCCACCATTCTGAAATATTTGTTCGATCGATCTTAATAGTTGCATTTACAAAAAGTAAAGGTTATGATGGTTTTAGAAACAAAAAAAGTGTTATAGGAGTCTTCTTTATTAATGGATCAAATAGAGAAAGTGATTGAAAAACTAAAGGAGTGGACTCAAAAATTAATTGAGGCTTTACTAGGACCACAATCTGAACCCGAACCCGAATTAATTCCTATTCCAGTGAGGGATCGCACTCGATATTAAACTTATTTTAATCATCATTGTAGAGAGTTTTTTCCTTGTCCAAGTTTAGCATTCTAGTATTAAATGGTCCTAATCTTAATCTTTTAGGTAAAAGAGAACCTACTATCTATGGACATCTTACCCTAGAAGATATTAACAAGATGTTAGAGGACGAAGCCAAAAAATTAAATGTCCGTCTTTTTTGTGTACAATCTAATCACGAAGGAGTTTTAGTCGATTCAATCCATAACGCTTTGAATCATCATCAAGGCATTTTAATCAATGCTGGTGCTTATACCCACACAAGTGTAGCCATCCGAGATGCTTTAGCAGGGGTGGCTATTCCTGTAGTGGAAGTTCATCTTAGTAATATTTATCGTCGGGAGGAATTCCGTCATCATTCCTATATAGCCTCGATCGCCATCGGACAAATAAGCGGTTTTGGTGCTGAAAGTTATCGGTTAGGATTACAAGCCTTAGTCACAGAATTAAATAAAGTCTTATGAAAAAGTGTTTTGATGAAGGGAGGCAAGAGGCAAAAGGCAAGAGGCAAGAGTGAAAAAAAATTGAACTTAGGTAATAAGTAGGGTGGGCATTGTCCACAAGTTTCCATCGATCGTGTTAAAATTTTTCACAATAATTTCTAGTAAACTTTTACTGTATTTATTGTTTTACCACCGTAGAACAGGCATCTTGCCTGTATTTTTGAAGATGTCTAATAGTTATAAATAAGTTCACAAAATACTAATCTATCCAGAATTATTTACTGTTTGATTGTTCACAAGTTCATCAAGAAGGGAACAAAATTGTTATTTCCTCCATCTAGGGGTTTAGTTTGTTAAAGTAAGAATCGATAAAATTAATTATTTATATTAAATCATTATGAATTTATTTAAAATCAATAAGTCTTTTTGGGCGACTTTAGCCATTACCAGTTCTTTAGTTACTGGTTTACCTAATTTAGTTTTAGCGCAAAGTAACCCCGGATTAACTCTTTTTAGTGGGGTCGATCGACAGGATATATTAAACTATCATTTAGACTTTGGTGGAAAATCAAGAGGTTGGGATCGCTATCGTCTCAGAATACCGGGGAAAAAATTAACTCAGGGAGTCTCGAAATTTTTTATCACCTATCCCGAACATTATAGAGGTACTTTTGACATAAATTCGATCGAAGTGAGAGTAAAAGACCAAAGATTACCTATCAGAGAAGTAGTTTGGGATCAAGAAAGTCGTATCATTGAAATTGATTTAGAAGAACCCTTATTAGAAAGTAATCGAGTGGAATTAGTGTTTTCTAACGTTAGAAATCCTGATAACGGCGGAACATTTTATTTTCAGGCACAAATTTTAACCCCCGGACAAGTACCCTTAAGATTAAATGTTGGTACATGGATTGTCAGTATTAATTAGGTATGAGATTTTGTAGGTTGGGTTGATGATACGAAACCCAACAAAATTAAATGTTTTTTATTAGTAGGGGTTGGATAATATTCAACCCTTGTGGGGTTTTAACCCTTTTTTTGTTAATATCATATAACGATAATTTTTAGTTGGCAATATGATTAATCGACAATGGTGGGTAGAAAAATGGCTAGAATTATTAGACTCTTATCGCTATAAAAAAAGATTAGAAAGAGGACGTAATTACGCCAGAGAAGGTAATATTTTAAATATCGAGTTTAAACAATCTCAATTAGTGGCAAATGTACAAGGCACAGAAGAAAAGCCTTATCGAGTCACTTTATCCTTAGATGCCTTTTCTGATGAAGATTGGGGATATGTAATTACTACCATGTCTGAAAAAGCTATTTTAGCGGCACAATTATTAGTGGGGGATATGCCGTCAGAAATTGAGCAGGTATTTATCAAAAATGGTTTAAGTCTGTTTCCCTTTAATTTAACCGATGTCAAATCTCGTTGTACTTGCCCTGATAAAGCTAATCCTTGTAAGCATATTGCGGCGATATATTATCAGTTGGGCGATCGATTTAGTGAAGACCCGTTTATAATCTTTCAATTAAGGGGTAGAAATAAAGAACAAATTTTAGAGGCTTTAAGAGTTGCTCGTAGTCATCAATTATCAGGGAAACCTTTACAACCCGAAGTTTTAGGAAAAATAAAGTCTCCTCCGAAACGTAAAGCTAATGTTAACAAAACTTCTGCACCTTTGTCGATCGATAATTTTTGGGAGTATGAAGAAGCCTTAGATTCATCCTTAGTGGTGATTGTACCCTCGATCGAAAATAAAAACATTCTGGACGTATTAGGAGATATTCCACTACCCTATAACGATTCTCAAACAGTGATGCAATATTTAACTCAAGTATATAACACCGTACCAAAAGAAGTGATGACGGTTAATTAGAAGGTGCTGAAAAAATATGAGTGATGAAGATAAGTAATAATGAATAATGAATAATGAATAATGAATAGTTGTTAATTCTTAATTCTGATTTATTCAGCAAACCCTAATTAGTCAAAAAATTTTGTTTTTTACCTTTACTTTTTTTGACTAATGTGTCATAATAGTATATATCATAATGTTAATATTGACATTTTTGTGAAAAGTAAACATATCCCTATTATCTAACAATATAACATTTTTGTCAAGAAAAAGCAAGGGATTTGAGAAAAAAATTAATGTTTTGTCCAGAAGAGTGCGATCGCAGTAGAATAGAAGAACGAATAAAAATTAAGTCAAGAGAAAATAATGACAGCTAGTGTGACGACTCCCAAAAAACCTTCCAAAGTAGAGAATTTAAAAGAGCGTAGTAACTTTTTAAGAGAACCTATTGCGACAGAATTACAACAAGATACCACCCATTTTAGTGAAGATGGTATTCAAATCTTAAAATTTCATGGCTCTTATCAACAAGATAACCGTGATAATCGAGTCAAAGGACAAGAAAAAGACTATCAATTCATGTTGCGCACCCGTAGCCCCGGTGGTTTTATTCCTCCTCAACTTTACCTTACCCTTGAAAATCTCTCGGAAGAATACGGTAATCAGACATTGAGAGTTACCACCAGACAGGGTTATCAAATTCACGGTATTCTTAAAAAAAATCTCAAGACGGTTATTAGTAGTATCGTTAAGAGTATGGGTTCGACTTTGGGCGCTTGTGGAGATTTAAACCGTAACGTTATGGCACCTCCAGCCCCCTATAAAAACCGCCCTGATTATCAATATGCTTGGGAATACGCCGACAAAATCGCTGATTTACTCACCCCTCAAACGGGCGCATATTACGAAATTTGGTTAGACGGGGAAAAAGCGATTACCGCCGAAGAAGCACCAGAAGTGAAAGCCTATCGTCAAAAAAACCTTAATGGTACTAATTTTGATGATTCCGAAGAGCCTATCTATGGTACTCATTATATGCCTCGTAAGTTTAAATGTTCCGTTACTGTACCCGGTGATAATTCGATCGATATTTATACCCATGATCTCAGTTTAGTGGTTATTGTCGATAAAAAAGGTAAATTACAAGGATTTAATATTCTTGCAGGAGGCGGATTAGGGCGCACCCATCGTAAAGAAGAAACCTTCGCTCGTAGTGCTGATGAGATTGGTTATGTAGCAAAAGAGGATGTTTTTGATTTAGTCAAAGCAGTGGTTGCTACACAACGAGATTACGGAGATCGAGTTAACCGTCGTCATGCGCGGATGAAATACTTAATCAACGATTGGGGAGTAGAAAAATTTACCGCTAAATTAGAAGAATATTTCGGCAAAAAAGTAGAGCCTTTTAAAAAGTTACCAGAATGGAAATATGAAGACTATTTAGGATGGCATGAACAAGGAGATGGTAAACTATTTATTGGGATTTCTGTCGAAAACGGGAGAGTCAAAAATGAAGGTAATTTTCAGTTAAAAGAAGCATTGAAAAAAGTCATTGCTAAGTATGAATTACCTACCCGTTTAACCGCTAATCATAATATTATTCTTTACGAAATTGAGCCTCAATGGCAAGAAGATATTAGTAAAATTTTAGTTGATCATGGCGTAGAAATTAACCCCGATAATGTTAATCATCTTACCCGTTATTCTATGGCTTGTCCTGCCCTTCCAACCTGCGGATTAGCTACCACAGAATCAGAAAGAATTTTACCTAGTATTCTCGAAAGAATTGACAGTTTATTAGCTAAATTGGGCATACCAGACGAAAACATCGTAATTCGCATGACAGGATGTCCTAATGGTTGTGCGCGTCCTTATATGGCAGAATTAGGTTTTGTGGGAGACTCTCCCAATGTCTATCAAATTTGGTTGGGAGGATGCCCTAATCAAACTCGTTTAGCACAGGTTTATGTCGATAAACTGAATATTAATGAGTTAGAGAAGTTTTTAGAGCCTTTATTTGTCTTTTTCCGAGATAAGAAGCAAAATAACGAGACTTTTGGGCAATTTTGTCATCGAGTGGGCTTTGATGCCTTGCGCGCTTTTGCGGATAAGTATCAACCTAAAAAAGCTGTGACTTCTAAGGCGAAAAAATCTCGCAAAAAACGTAACGAACATCGTGTTAGTGTTAATGAAGACTGGTATCAAAAACTGAAAACCACTTCCAAAAAACAAAACAAACCGATGAATCAAATCGTAGCGGAAGCCTTAGAGACATATTTTGGCAAAAAATAATCATTAGACTTCTTCAAAAAAGATTTTTAATTGGTTTGTAGGGGCATAATATATTATGCCCGTAAAGAGTTTTAATGAAGATTTTACAGCATTTTCTTCCCCCTCTCCCCCCTCCCCCCCCTCTCTCTTTTCCA
>NZ_JBLZFY010000106.1:0-13217 GCF_050753365.1 Geminocystis sp. CENA526 | reverse complement strand
ACTTGTCTGTAAGGCTAGTGCCGTCCTGTGAAGCAGAAACTCTTAATTGCGAAGTTAAGAAGCCCACATCTGTACCGTTAGGTCAGTGTGGGAGATGTCACAAAGTAACGGTTTTGAGCAATTATCAAAGATGCCCCTTGCTTTTTAATTATTTTTTTGTTATACTTGATAAGTGTTAAAAAACTAGGGTGTGTAGCTTAGTGGATTAGAGCGGCTGACTACGGATCAGCAGGTCGGGGGTTCGAGTCCCTCCACGCCCGTTTTTCGAGATTTTTGTTTATAATTGTTTTGGTTCTTCTACTTTTATTCACGATACACCTATGTATTTGTTGAAGAGACAATACTTCAAAACCTTGATTTTTCATTCTTTATTTTCTTTATGTCGAACTGAGGTGACACCTATCCCCATCAAAAGACTTTTTGAGCGAACCCTATTTAACATCAGGTAAGGATTTTTTCACTCCATATAACCACACTAAACCCATAATTCCTAGTACGATCGAACTTAAACTAACAACTTGAGCGATGCGTAAAAATCCGAACATTAAACTATCAGTTCTAAATCCTTCAATCCATACCCTGCCTAAGCTATAGGTAATTAAATAAGATAAAAATATAGAACCATCTTTAAGTTTATTATTATTTTTAATACTCCAAAAAAAGAGATATATTAACAGGATAAAAACTCCTAAATTCCATAAAGATTCATATAAAAAAGTAGGATGAAAATACTCAAAATTAATATACTCAAGAGGACGATTATTCGGAGGAATATATAACTTCCAAGGCTGATTTGTCGGGATACCAAAGGCTTCGGAATTAAAAAAATTACCCCATCTACCAATAGCTTGTCCTAAAATTAAAGAAGGTGCAATCACATCCGCTAATTGCCAAAAAGATTGACGATTAATCTTACTAAAAATTAAACTGGCAATAATTCCCCCAATTATTGCTCCATGAATCGCAATTCCCCCTTTCCAAATCGCAATTATATCTTGGGGATGTTGGGCATAATTTTGCCATTCAAATAACACATAATAAATCCTTGCCATAGGAATAGCACCAACTACTATCCACAGAATTAAATCACTAATTAAATCAGGATCAATATTACGATATTTACCTAATTTTTGAGCAATAAATACTCCTATTAATACCGCAGAAGCAATTAAAAATCCATACCATCTTAAACTAATAAATCCTAAATCTAATAATATAGGACCGGGCGATCGAAATTGTGAAAGAAAAAGATTTATAATCATTGCGATATAAATAACTAAGATTAAAATACTATACTGTTTGTAAATGAATTATGACCCTTTTTTGAGGGGACTTGACCATAATATAATTAGTTGAACCGCTCAAATAAACCTACTCAATCTGACTCAAACGAAGCTCAGGGAAGTAACAACCAGTAATACAAAAGATCGTAAGTGCTGCGCTGAGGGTAGGTAATACCAGAGATGAGCAAGTAAGACTCGACAATACTTAGATTAGGTTCGGAGTATTGTAAAGCATTAGCAGATGATACGAGAAGCCTACACTATACCGAAGGTTAGTGTTAGGTACTTCACAAGTGACACTCAGTAAAAGACAATAAAGCAATCCCTAATTGAAAACAATGTTAGAAAATTGATATTCTGTCACGGTGGATTCTCCATTTTCTTCACTGGTAATGCGACGATGCGTCAGAATATAATAACCGCCGATTTTCTCAAAGGTGTCTTTAAAGATAGTTCTACCACCTTTTTGTTCTTTTGTTTCTGGATCAAAGTATATTGAATCATATTCTTCGGATAAATAACCCTCATCGGTGTTTAAAATTCCAAAGGTATTAATGGCTACGATCGAGTTGCCGACTTTACGATATACAAAAGAAACAGTATTATTATTTACTTTGTATTTATTGCCTTTTCCTGCACCACCTACTAAAATTTCGATCGAACCATCGTCATCTTTCGCACCAAAAGAGAAAGTATTTTCGCCGTGACTTTTTTCAAAACTATGATTAACACGATGAATAGTAATTTCCCATAATTGCCCAGTGATAGCCTTTTTCGCCTTCTCGTCTTCGATACCTGACACTTCAAACTGCAAATTAGCTTTAATTTCACCTTTAGCAGTATAAACCCCTTGGGGATTGGTTAAAGTAATGTCACAGGTATAACCGGGGAAATTCTTATCCCAAGTATAGCGATTTTCGTAAGCTGATCTAAATAATTCTTCTGCGGTAAGGGTTAATGTCATTTTTATTTCTCTAATATTTTTTTATCATTATATAGCGATTTTATCATTTACTCGAAAAAATAAATGATTTCTTTACATTATAGTGAGATTCTGTGAAGTTGACTTGTGACTCTTTTTTATCAGTTATGATAAATATTCTTTAATAATTTCTAACATTATATTTTCCAGATCAGGAACTTGAGAGGCTATAATTTGATGATTAATATGTTTATGATCACTAAATCCTAAATCTGGTTTATGTTGAGCATTATCATAACGAAATATTAAATTATTATCTGAATCTTGATAATGAAATGAATAAGCTAATTTATCAACAGATATTTGTACATCAACATATTCTTTAAAAAATAAGATAGAATTTCTATAAAATTTAATTTCCCTTGAATAAAACCTAAATAAATAGTTCTAGTATCAACAGAAAAACTAAAAGATAAGATAACTCTTTCATCTACATATTTTTGAATAATCGTTTGTAAATTAAATTGATAATCACTTAATAAGATAGTTAATTTGCTGTAACTTTTCTAAAGAATAAATTAACTTTTGTTTAATTTGAATTTCTCCTAACCAACTAATATATTCGTCATCTCCTCCTTGCAAATCTTCTGCAGTATAATTAGCTAAAAAGAAATCTGATGATACTTGATATTTTTGTTCAAATTGCTTTAATAAATCATTAGTTTTTGAGAGACTTCTTTGTAAATTCTTTACCTCACTATCGATGGCATTTTTTATTAAAGTCTGCTCAATTTTTCCATCTGAAGAATCAGATTTAATTTGTAATTCTAACATTAAATATCTCCCTTATTAATTAATGGTTTTTTCTTTAATAAACTTGATATAAAGATGTTTAAAAGTCGATTTTAATACCCTCGGTAAGCCAAAATCAATGGGCATTAGGGCGGAGGGTAATTGCCAATTTTCTACAACAAAATCTTGCGGTTTCAGTAGAGGAAATTCCATGTCTTTTATATCACTAGATAAGCCTAATTTTTTTTGAGCCACTAAAGTAGGCACTATTTCTGAGGATACATTTAGTATATCAGCGATCGAGACATCCAAAGCAAAAACATCAGCAGAAGCCCCCAATATTCCTAACTGTCGAGGTTCTCCGCCACTAGGTCCATTCCCTTCATGGGCGATGATACCATCCATAATCGTCAAATCAGGATTGATAGCCTTAGCGGTTTCTACCAACATTTCGCCAAAGCGGTTAACGTCTTTTCCTGCTTCCATGTGCCACCATGCCTTCATTTTCCCCGGCACACAACCAAAAAGGTTTTTAACTCCCATTGTCATGGTTAACTGCATATGAGATTTAATTTTCGGCAAATTGATAATCACATCCGCCTCCATTGCCTCTTTTGACAATCGTAAATTTTGAAAATTATCGTTATCAATGGGGTATTTTTTGCCGTTAAACTCGATTATCGGTAAATTTAACTCCTCACACAGGGGTAAGTAACCGTTTGCTTTAGCTACCCCCTTGGCACTACCAAAAGCAGGGCTATCCCCTAAAAATGGTTTTCCTCCTACTTCTTGCACCATCTTCGCTACACAATAAACTAATTCTTTCCTCGTGGTACATTCTTTTGTCGGGCGAGAAGCGGTTAAGAGATTAGGTTTGAGCAAAACTCGATCGTCTTTTTTGACGAAAGTACCTATACCGCCTAGGGGTTGTAATAAGTTTTCTAAGGATAGACGTAACTCTTGTAAGTCGTAGGATTGTGCTTTGATTAAAGAAACTTGAGTCATGGTGAATTATAAATAATGATTGCAAAGATTACCAAATAGTTAATATCTTTAGACCTCTCCAAAAATTTAAGAGTCTTATATAGTAATGGTTCGATCGCACTGCGCCACTTTTAGTGATCGATTTGTTGGGTTGCATTTCACTTAACCAAACCTACATTTTTGGTGGAAGGTTCGATCGAGGTTGTGGGATTGAGGAGTTTCGATCGAGCTATAACATTAGCATTAACGGTTAATTAACCCCTCAAATTCTTGGATAGATTTAACGCTAATTGTTGCTAGATGTAACTGTTTTAAGAAAGCTAAATCATCAATATTTTTGAGGGAATCTTCTATACTTTTTGGGACAGAATTAAACCGCAGTTTTAGTAAATCAAGGATATTTTCTTGACAATTTTCTTTAGCTCCTTTTTGTAACGCACGTTTTTCAATATTGGTTAATAAAGGCATTTTTCTTTCCTCCTGATATTGTGTTAATTTATCTTCAAATTTTAGTTGTAAATCTTCTGATAGTGTCATCATTAAATCAATAACTTTATATAAATCGGTTATTTCTTTTCTGTTATAACCTTTTCCATAAAGTAAACGGGATAGATTCCATTTCCATTGTTCCCTTTCTGATAAATTGCTGGTAGTGGCTTTCGTTTTTAAATGCGCCATTACTACTATGGCAAATACATTGTTACTTTTCTCTAATTCCTCCCATACATAATCTTGTAATTTAATAATAGAAAATTCGAGTTTTAATTTACTTTTTCCTAATCCGTATTCATAAGAATTAGGTCGCCATTTTTTGCTATCATCTCCTAGTATAGCTAAACTAATTACTGGTTTATTATACAGATCAAAAGCTCGATAATTATAGATAAACATTCGTTGGGGAAATTTTTTATCATACTGGCTTTGCACTTCAATATGAATCAATAACCACACTTCTTGATTATCCAATAACCATACCTGAAAGAGTTTATCAGCATGACGAGTTTCGGTTTCGGCGGATGCGGTAATTTGTTCTAATTCTTTATCCAGAGGTATCGGTGTTTTTTCCCAATTAATTTGATTATGAATATCGGGATAAAAGAAGATTAAAAAAGATTCCAAATAATCCCCTATAATCTCTTTCCATGATTCATCATAATTGGCGGTTATTTCTGACATTTAAAGAAATTTTATTTGATTTTATTATCTGATTTTAACTTTTTGTTATAGTTCGATCGCGCAGCGCCGCAGAAGAGAGATCGAGATAAGAGATTGCTTCGTAGCCTCGCAATGACAGGATAGAGTTCGATCGAGTTTTTTGGATGTTGGGTTACACTTTAATTAACTCAACCGACAGTGTTGTTAACTTTGACTGATACTAGAAACCTCGCTGACACGCCGAATATTCAAAACATCACTCATATTTTTAATTTGATTGATGACATATTGATATTGACTAGAATCTTGCACATCAATCGTTAAAGAAATTAATGCTGGTTTACCGAAATTAGTTTTAACTCCTGCATTACTAACATTAATATTTTGATCTGTTAATCTTCCTAAAATGTCTCGTAAAATACCGACTCGATCGATCGTTTCAATGACAATATCCACAGGATAAGTAGCACTACGAGTTTTATTATCACAACCATTCCATTTTACAGGAATTAAACGCTCCCCCGGAATCGTAGTTAAATTAGGGCAATCGTGATGATGAATAGAAATTCCTCGCACATTAGTCACTACCCCAATAATATTTTCCCCCGGTAATGGGCGACAACACCCTGCGATATGATACATTAATCCCTCAATACCGCAAATAGGGTGTTTATTACCGTTAATTTCTTTATTAGTTTTGGTGGGAGTAGCAAGTAAAGGAGTTTCTCCCAAGGGTTTCTCCTCGATTTTTTCAGGTTGCTGTAACTTATTCTCCTCCCGCAGACGATTAATAATCTGCATACAAGTTACTTCGCCATAGCCTAAAGAAGCTAACAAATCATCTACCTTGAGAAAATTACACTTTTGAGCAACCTTTTGCATTGTCTCTGATTTTAGTAGGGATTCTAAGCCATTTTTGCCTAATTCTTTTTGTAATAATTCTCTCCCCCTGGCAATATTTTCATCACGGTGCGATCTTTTGTACCACTGACGAATCCGATTTTTAGCGGTAGGAGTAACAACAAAATTCAACCAATCAAGACTAGGATGACTATTATTGCTAGTAACAATTTCTACTATATCTCCATTCTCAATAGATTGATCCACTGGACTCCATCTTCCATTAATTCTTACCCCCTTCATGTGATTTCCTACCTCACTATGAATGCGATAGGCAAAATCAACCGCCGTTGCGCCTCGTGTTAGGGGAATAACTCCTCCTTTAGGGGTAAAAGCATAAACATCATCATCAAATAAATTTTCCTTGAGATTATCCACATATTCCTGTGCATCTTGTAAATCTTTTTGCCAATCTAATAACTGACGCAACCATGTGAATTTTTCTTCATCACTGGATAAATTAGTATTCTGGGAATTTCCAGATTCTTTATATTTCCAATGGGCGGCGATACCATATTCAGCGATATGGTGCATTTCGAGGGTACGGATTTGTATTTCTAAAGGTCTGCCATTAGAATTAACTACAGTAGTGTGGAGAGATTGATATAAGTTGGGCTTAGGTAAACCGATATAGTCTTTAAATCTACCCGGTATAGGGCGAAAAGCATCATGCACAACGGCTAAAGCCCGATAACACTCATCTTTGTTATTAACAATAATTCTCACCCCCGCCATGTCATAAATTTGGTCAAATTCTTTATGCTGTTTTTCCATCTTATGGTATATTCCGTATAGATGTTTTGGTCTGCCTTTAACTTCTATGGGATGAATGCCTAATTCTGCTAAACGATGATTGACAATATCGGTGACGTTTTTGATTCTTGTTTCTCTATCTTTCCTTCTTTCAGAAACTAATTCTTTGATGTGGTTGTATGCGATCGGATTAATATATTTAAAGGATAAATCTTCTAATTCCCATTTAAAATGCCAAATACCGAGACGATTGGCTAAAGGGGCAAAAATTTCTTTGGTTTCTTCGGCGATTAACCGTTGTTTTTCAGGGGATAAAAAATCAAGGGTGCGCATATTATGCAACCTATCCGCCAATTTTACCACGATCACTCGAATATCTTGAGCCATTGCCACAAACATTCGCCGAAAATTCTCCGCTTGTCTTTCGGTTTTGCTAGAAAAGTTGAATTTTGATAACTTTGTCACCGCTTCCACTAATTGACGTACATTTGCACCAAAAAGAATTTCAATTTCTTCGGGAGTAATATCGGTATCTTCCACCACGTCGTGTAAAAATCCTGCGGCAATCATTTCGCTATCGCCTCCTAAGTCTCTCAATAATTCGGCAACGGCTACAGGATGGGCAATATAAGGCTCACCTGATTTACGATACTGCCCTTCGTGTAAAGAGTGAGCAAATTGAAATGATCTACATATTAGGCTATTATGGGCATCGTTTTGGTCTCCTATCAAACAGTTATTTAACCAATTAGGAATATGTAATTTTTTGACAGGTTTTGTTTCGGGGATAAGAACACTTGTATTCATAATAGTTGGGGTAAAAAAAATAGCTAAAATGGTGATGATGAGTTATAATCTTGAACGGTTATGATCAAGAGAAAATTTTGGGAAGTTAAAATCGTTTCTTCAAGGATAGTTTCAATTTTATTTTCCTTGATAGAAAAATTACCCCTATTAATGTGTTTTCTTTCACGGGGGTTTTTAACTTTAGTATTTATTAATAAATAATTCTTAAATTCTAACTTAGTTTAGGCAAAATGTTATCAAAATCACATTACGAAGAATTGTTAACTTGGTTGGAATTATTAAGGGCTTATGATCTATTATGGTCTAATGATCCCAATAATCTGGGGTTACTGAAGCAGAACTTAACACAAATTCAGACTTATTTAGAGACTAAAATAATGTTAATCGATCGAACGGATTTAGACCCAGAAGCTCGATCGATATTTCAAGCATGGCAAACCGAAACCCATCGTTATATTCGTCTTTTACAAACGGATTTTCTCTTTTATCAATCCGCTAAACAAACTAAGACTAAACTCGATCGAATTTTGCTGATCCAACAAAGGTTAAAATTAGCTATAGAGTTAACAGAAAATTATTTGACAGTCATTGCGAAGTAAGTGAGTAGGCAAAATTAATTGTATGTTTACTTTATGAAAGGCAAGAGGCATCATGGTATTGAGAAAATTTTATTAATTCCAAAGTCCACAATGTATTTTGCATCAGTACTTAACAAAGTAATCTCAAACAATTTCACAAAAAAATGCTAATTGTAAAATTAAAATAACCGAAAATTTGGATTATAATTTATCTCTACCCTACTCTCAATTCAGGTAGAGATCATGGAAAAAAGTTATTATATTAACGATTTATTTATGAAAATAGATTTAAAAGAAATTATTTAAAATATATTAAAGTTAATTAAAAGTCAGAAAAAAAGCACTATGACTAACAATAGCGCACGGATTGCTCTAAGGGACGTGGTTCACCTGTTTCGGCATCGGTATTATGACAAGCAAACATCATCTTAGCAGAAATTTTGTTAAATTCAATACGATCGTCCTTTCGTTGTAAAATATAACCTCTTAATTCTTTCACTGGTAAATTAGTATATTGATCTACTTCATCGGTAAACGATCGTAAAATGATAGAGGCTTGAGTTTGAACACCACGAAGCAAACGTAACATAAATTGTTCTTTGACACCCCTTTGATAGCCATAAATGACTTGATTTTTTTTGCGTTCTAAGTCAACCACAAAAACTTCTCCGTCGCTGTCAAGAAAAGTAACAATGGCACTAGAATTACAATGAGATTCTAGTTCAAGTAACAAAGATGATAAGCTATTTTGGATCATAATAGGAATAATTACTTAATAAATAACAATTTACATGGGATTAGCAAATTTAGTCAAAAAGCCAATCAGAAAAACTACTGTAAAATTAAATGAAACCAAGAAAAATTGGTTGACGGTAGGACAAAAAGATCAACCGATCTTTATTATGATTTTAATTAGTCTTTTTTTATTTGGCGCTATCGGTCTTCGTCTAGCATACCTACAAATAGTCGAGGGTGACAAGTACTCCCAAAAAGCTGATAGTAACCGTACTAAAATTATTCCTAAACCCCCTGTCAGAGGTAATTTGTTCGATCGAAAAGGGCGTATTTTAGGCGCGACTAAGCTATCCCATTCTGCTTATTTATGGCCTGCAGTACAAAAACAGGAAAACTGGCTAGAAATTAGAGCCATGTTAAGTAATATTCTCAACGTCTCAGAAGACAAATTACAAGAATTATTAGAAAAAGAAGGTTATGATTCCCCTATCCTAGTCAGAATTGCCCGTAATCTCACTCCAAAACAAATCACCGCCATCGAAGAAAATCGTCATATTCTTTCCGAAGTAGAAATCGATCCCGACACCGTGAGACATTATCCCCACGGGAAAATTGGTTCTCATGTACTAGGTTATACCAGAGAAATCAATGCCGAAGAACTAAAAGTTAGAAGAAGTGAAGGGTATCGCATGGGGGATGTCATCGGCAAAATGGGCGCAGAGGCTGGTTTTGAATCTCAATTAAGGGGTGAATGGGGGGGAATCCTCATGGAAAGAGACGGAGCAGGAAAAGTACTGCGTAAACTGGGCATTAAAGAAGCGAAAGCAGGAAATGATGTTACCTTAACCCTTGATTTGGAATTGCAAAAAGTAGCAGAACAAGCATTAGGAGAAAGGAGAGGGGCAGTAGTAGCTTTAGATCCCCGTGATGGTGGGGTTTTGGCAATGGTAAGCTATCCCGCCTTCGATCCTAACATCTTTTCAGGGCGCATCACTGAGCAAATTTGGCAAGAAGTGCAAGGAAAAGGCAATCCTTTTATTAACCGTGCCATTGTGGGCTTTCCTCCTGCTTCTACGTTTAAAATCGTCACCGCTACCGCAGGGATGGAATCAGGGAAGTATAAACCTTCTACCATTTTGCCTACCTATGCTTATCTTAGGGTGGGGGGTACAGCCTTTGGGGAGTGGAATCGATCGGGCTTTGGACCTATGGGCTTTGTAAGTGCAATGGCGTGGAGTAGTAATACTTTTTTTGGACAAATCGGCAACGGTATCGGGGGGGAAAAATTAATCGAATGGTCGAGAAAATACGGTTTTGGTAGCCCAACAGGAATAGAATTGAAAGAAGAAAGCGCAGGGTTAATCGCAGATAACGAATGGAAACGCAGACGTTTTAATTGGGATTGGACTGTGGGAGATACCGTTAATATGTCGATCGGACAGGGTTTTACTCTGGCAACTCCCTTACAAGTAGCGGTAATGTTTGCTGTACCCGCCAACGGCGGTTATCGAGTTGTACCCCATTTACAAGAAGACAAAGCAACTTACATGAGTAAACGAGAATCCCTTAACATCAAACCCGAAACTCAGAAAAGTCTTAGGGAAGGATTACGAGCAGTAATTACTAGAGGGACAGGAGGACGAGCCGCCCTATCAGGGGTTGCCGTAGCAGGAAAAAGTGGTACAGCCGAAGCTCCTCCGGGTAAATCCCATGCTTGGTTTGGTGCTTATGCCCCCTACGAAAATCCTGAAATCGTTGTCGTGGCTTTTGTGGAACATTCTGGAGGCGGTGGAGGCTCAACCGCAGGTCCGATCGTACGAGAGGTTTTAGAGGCTTATTTTCAGCAAAAGTAATTTTAATTAGGGGATGCTGAAAAAGTATTTTGATGAAGAGAGGGAAGAGCGGATTTGGGAAAAGGGAAGAGTGAATAAATGACAAAAATCAAGGTTTTGAGGCTTTGTATTGACATATAATTACAAAGTTGTTTTAAGTAAAATTTAGTAAAAAATGCTCAGTTTTTGAGTAAAAATTGTGAAAATTGAACACTTTTAGTTGATGTAGTATCTCCAAACCGTTGATTTTAATAGTCTTCTGATTTATTCAGCAAACCTTAATTACTGGATTTTGCGGTGATTACTTCCACATAACGCAATATTTTTTCTTTGATTTTAAACCCTTGTCTTACTACTTTTGTCACGGTTTTATCTGGTATATCGTCTCTTTCCTCTCGATTATTTATAAGTGCTTCGTCATCCATTACTTCACAGAGGTTAAAGTCAGGCATATTCTCATCAAACTGAATTTTTTCGACACCCCTACGAGACAAAATCGTTAATAATTTTTCCTGCATACTAGCGGTAAATTTTGGCAATCTTTTCAAGGCTTTCTGGTTAATATTTTCTTCTTGTAAATTCTTATCCAGATAGTTAATTAAAAATTCTAAACTATCAAAAATATCTAACAATTCTTCGTATAAAGTCTCCTCTTTTGCCTCGTTTTCCTGTTGTTGAATTTTGACGGTTTGCTTTAATTTTGTATTCGTTTTTAATAATTCTACAATTTCCTTTAATAAATACTCTTTCTGTTGTATGGATATTTGTAAATTATCTTGATGTTTTGTTTCTTTTATACTATAATTTATGTTGAAAAGTCGATCAAACATTTTTAGTTTTTTCATAGTTTTTTCTCGCAAATATGCAAAGTTTTTAAGAAATAAATAATTTTTAGAAGAAGGAAAATAAGAGGTTTTTTCTGTTTATCTTAATTTTGAGAATTGGCTTAACTAAATAATTCTAAACCCAATTTTTTATCTTCTTCTGAGACAGTTTCTGTTTCCTGATAGGCTTTATCTAAATTATCAAATTGAGGTAATAATTTTATAACTGGGATAACCTCATTTAACTGTGATAAATCTTGTTTTTTAAATCTTTGAATCAAAGGTAAATTAGGGCGTAAATAATCAGCAATTATTCTTTGTTGATTATCCATTAATTGCTTTCTAGCTTCTGCAATCTGCTTAGGATTATATCTTTTTTTCTTCTTCACTATAGCAAAGGCTTTCGTTATTTCTGCCTTAGATGCGGAAGAAGAAACTTCTAACACATCATAAGGATTTGGCGTTATTTTTTCATGTACAAAATTAATAGTAATACTCATATTTTTTTGATCGTTTTTTCGCTGTGACAAAAAAGTCTGTAAGTCTTTAAGTTTGTCATTGGCTACTTGAAGTTGATCCTGCTGTAAAACTCCGTTAAGATAAATTTGATTAGATGCCTTTGCTATCTCCCTTGCTAACTGATTAGCTTTTTCTCTTTCATCTTTCGTTAAATTATTCTGTTGATTAACCTGAGAAATTAGTTTCTCTACTTCCAGATAAATTTTTTCATCCTGATTACCACGAGAAAAACTACCACTTACCTTTACTGAAGGATTATTTTTAAGACAAGCTATCATGGTTAAAGCCGAATTGTACTCGTCTAATTCCACCATCAGATCAACTTCTGTACCTGAAGGGTAAGATTTATCTAAGGTTAACCACATATCTCCTATACGTTCATCATTTCTGTTTAAATCAATCCCCTCTCTTACTTTATCTGAACTAAAAAACTTAAAATGAATTAAAACTTGCCCCTCAAATTCTGTTTTAAATGTATGACTTTTTTTTATGGGTAAAATTTCCCCCTGACAAATAAGAGGAAACAAATTTCCCTGTAAATCATCAATGCAATAATCACGAGATACCGTACCCACCATAACCCCTGAGACACCAGCAGACACAATACCTGCACCTTCAGCACAAGCATAGATAGGGCGAGGATGCACTACCACTTTATCACTACCAAAAGCCTTTTTCACTTCCTCTTGTACTAATGGTATCTGACTTGAGCCTCCCACTAACAATACAATATCGATCATATCTTCTGGATAGTCAGAATATTTAACGGCATCTCGACAAATTTCGATCGTACGTTTAACTAAAGGTAATATAATGGCTTCAAACTCAGTGCGAGTAATGGTAACACTAATTGGAATCGCCATTCCAAAATCATCAAGGAGAGGAGTAGAAGGATTAACTTTAGCATCGGTTTTGCTACTCAAGTCAATTTTTGCCCTTTCTGTTGCAATTTTCAAATCCGCCTTAAACCGCACTCGCTGATAATAGGGCATATTATCGATTAAGCTATCAATACTGTCTAAATTTTCCTCTTTTGCAACTTTTTGCTTAACTAACTCTGCTAATTTATCATCAATGTCATCACCTCCTAACCACAAATCCCCTGCTTTCCCTAACTCGGTAAAATCATTTCC